>NZ_JBXWSK010000006.1:0-105420 GCF_059613385.1 Ruegeria sp. BHSA162 | reverse complement strand
TGAAGATGCGCGAGGGCGAGAAATCGCAGTCATTGACGGCATTGGGGTTTGGCCCCCAGGCCGGATCGTTGAAGCAGGCGTCTTCACCCGGCGGCAACTCAACGAATTTAACATCATAGGCCGACATGGCCCAATGCGGCTGCCAGAAGGTGATCAGCAGGGGCGACTTGCGTTCTGTCGAAGCGCGGAGTTCGGCAATCAGCGCGCCCTCGGACCCGGCAGGAATAGCCTTGAACGGCAGTTCAAGCCCGACCATGCGGTCTGCCCCGGGCGTACCCCAGTCAGCCGGATAGTCGACCAGACGTCCCATCGGCAGGGTCTCAGCCGTCGCAAAATTCTGTGCGCAGTCCTTCAGCGCTTCCCACGCGGGCAGGCCCGGGCAAAGGTCGGCGACATGGGCCGGATATGCGATGCCTTCCTTCGCATCGAGGCCAAGGTCGCCGATTTCGACCACGGTGCCCTCTTCGATTTTCTTGGCGTATTCGTCCGACACGTTCGACGACCAGATCTCGAGCGTGGCATCGATGTCCCCGTCAGCCAGCGCCTGGAACTGGTTCAACATGCCCGCGGTGACGAATTCAACCTGGTAACCGGCGGCCTTGAGCATCTCTGCAGCGACATGCGTGGTGACGTGCTGGCCCGTCCACTCGTTGATCGCCAGTTTGATCGGCTCGTCCACCGCGCCCATGTCAGCCGCGTGCGCGGCGCCAGCGACCATGATCGCCAGAAGGCTTACATTCAGTTTTTTCATGGATTTTCTCCCTGTTTCTTTGTTTTGCCCACCCCGGCGGAAACGTGCCCGCCGGCTGACTTGTCTAACGACAATACCATGTCGCAACATGCACAAATTTGGCCGGAAAAGGAAAGCGAACAGTTCGCGTCATTCCCAATAAACGGCCTCGGTACCGCATTTCATTCCTCTCGCGCCCTCGTGTCATGGGGCGGCTTGCCCGAGGTTTCGCAGACCGGACATTGATTGACGAGTCAATCACAAACCCAATTAGGGTCGTTTGTCGAGTATTTCTTGTGACGATGGGGCAAAATCCTGACTTTCCGACTGTTTTGCCCAAATGGCAGACCGTACCGGGCGGCTGCCCTTGCATTTACCGGAACAAATTGGCAACATTTGGCGCGAAGGGAGCTTTGCGATGCACCATTTCGATGAGATCTATGGGCTGGCGGCCGACCGGCACGGCGGACCGCACGCGCTTGAAGACAAACTGTCCAAGCCCAAATCCGCCAAGGAATTGGGCGCCCTGTCAGAGGATCGGTGGCTTTCGACAATCACCAAATGCATCTTCCAGGCTGGCTTCAATTGGAAGGTCATCGAGGCGAAATGGGACGGTTTCGAGGCGGCCTTTGACGGGTTCGACGTTGGGCGCTGCGCCTTCATGGATGATGAGAAATTCGACGCGCTGTTGCAGGACACGCGCATCGTGCGCAACGGCACCAAGATCGCCACCGTGCGCGACAACGCAGCGTTTCTTATGGAACTCCGCACGGAAGGCGGCGTTGGCAAAGTGTTGGGCGGCTGGCCATCGACCGACTATGTCGGACTTTTGGACATGCTCGCAAAACGTGGTTCTCGGTTGGGCGGGGCTTCAGCCCAGTATGCGATGCGCTTTACCGGAAGAGACAGCTTTATCCTGTCACGCGACGTAACCGCCCGTTTGATCGCCGAAGGCGTCATCGACAAGCCAGCCACCTCCAAGAAAGCGATGGCTGCGGTACAGGACGCCTTCAACACCTGGATGCGTCAATCCGGCAGGTCGTTGACCGAAATCAGCCGGGTGCTTGCGATGAGCCTCTAGAATCGCTTGCGACCGAACCACAGCGGGCTAGGGTTTGGTCATGGTCCGGTTGATTTCGATCCTGCTTTTTCTTGCTCTGTTGTCCTGCGGTCGCCCTCTGACCGAGAACGAGCGCGCCTTTGCAAGCAAGGTTCAAGGCGAAACGCTGGATCTTGACCGGGTTCGGCTGGTCGAAGGCGCGCCGGTCGCCTCCATCACCTACGAACGAAAAGCCAGACCGAGGCTGGCTTGCCGCGAGCGTATCCTGCCGCCGGTCAAGGACGAGATCGTAACCGGAAAACCGGCGGCGATCGCGCTGTTCAACCGGGTATACTTCACCAAGGACTGGTATCTTGACGACTACATGGCGCGGTACCCCGACCAGATGAACCTTGTGGCCGCCATGATCTTTGCCCATGAACTGACCCATGTCTGGCAATGGCAGAACAGGAAAACCACCGGCTATCACCCGTTGCGGGCGGCTGCCGAACATGGTGGCCGCAAGGATCCTTACCTGTTCGATCTGGATAACTCGGCCGATTTTCTGGACTACGGGTTTGAACAGCAGGGCGCCATCGTCGAGGAATATGTCTGCTGCCGCGCATTGGATCCGGACGCCCCGCGGACCCAGCGTTTGCATGACATGCTGGCCAAGCATTTCGCCCCGGAAAAACTGCCGGGTGCCCGGCGAGAAAGCGACGTGGTTATCCCTTGGAGCGGTGCCAAGGTGGAAGGCATCTGCAGATGAGGTTCACTTGCCTTGCAAGGTCTTTAGATACGCGACCAGATCGGCAATCGGCTTGCTGGTCAGGATCGGCTGGCCGGCATCTGTCTTGATGGCGGTGTCCTGCCCTTCGAAATATGGCCCGTAGACCGGCATCGGACTGCCATGGCTGACCAGAGGATCACGGCCGTCTATCCGCTGCACCACACGCGCGGTCGGAAATTTACCGCCCGCGTTCCCAAGCGTCTTCAGATTGGTAGGTTGGATCAACAGCACGCCGGCCATTGGCCCATGTCCAGTCGCATCCAGTCCATGACAGGTGGCGCAGTGGTGCAGGTAAAGCTGCTCCCCGGCTTCGGCATCCTGGGCTTCAGCACCTGTGGCGGCTATCGTACTGGCCATAGCCAATGCCGTAAACGTCAACAGTTTCATTGCGTTCCTCCGTTCTAACGCCAAAAGCAGGGTTGCCCGAACCGTAACGACCCGCAATGATCCAGATCAACGAAATCGGCTAAGGGGTCCGGGCCATGACACATTATGCAGCCATCATGCTCGCCGCCGGGATCGGAGTTCCGATTCTCGCCGCGCTGAATGCGGCGCTCGGAAAGCTGATCGGCTCGCCCACCACCGCTGCGGTCATCCTGTTTGCCGTGGCGTTTGGATCTTCGGCGCTGGTGATGCTGCTGTTCCCCGGAACACAAGCTTTGGCAAAGGTTGCGCAGACCCCGAAACATCTGCTGTTGGGTGGGGTTCTGATTGCCTTCTACGTGCTATCCATTACCCACGTCGCACCGCATTTCGGCGTCGGCAACGCGGTGTTCTTCGTGCTGTTGGGGCAGTTGATCAGCACCGCGGCCATCGACCATTTCGGCCTTTTCGGCGCGCAGGTCACACCGCTGACCCTGATGCGCGCCGGCGGGATCGCGGTGATGGCCGTAGGCGTCGCGATCACTCAGCTGGCCTGAGCACACCCCCATCCAGCCGCAGCATCCGGTCCATACGCGCCGCAAGGTCAAGGTTGTGCGTGGCAATCAACGCCGACAGGCCGGACTCGCGCACCAAATCCATCAGCGCGGCAAAGACCTGATCCGAGGTACCCGGGTCCAGATTCCCTGTTGGCTCGTCCGCCAGCAGGACACGCGGTTCATTGGCTAGGGCCCGGCAGAAGGCCACCCGCTGCTGCTCGCCCCCCGACAAAGCTGCCGGGCGGTGGTCGGCACGTTCGGCGACGCCGACACGTCCCAGCAGATCCATCGCGCGGGCCTTGGCCGCCCTGTCGGACACCCCGTTGGCCAATTGCGGAAGCACGACATTTTCCAGCGCGGTGAATTCCGGCAGCAGGTGATGAAACTGATAGACAAAACCCACATCCCGCCGACGCATCGCGGTGCGGGTACGGTCGCCCTTGCCGGTCGCATCCTGCCCGCCGATTTCGACCGTCCCGAAATCCGGCGTATCCAGAAGTCCGGCGATATGCAGAAGGGTCGACTTGCCCGCCCCCGAAGGCGCCACAAGCGCCACCGCCTCGCCCGCCCGCAGCTCCAGATCGGCGCCGCGCAGCACCTGCACCTCGGCGGGCGTGCCTTTCAAATAGGTCTTGGTCAGGCCGGTCAGACGCAAGGTGACATCATTCATAGCGCAGCGCCTCGACCGGGTTCAGCCGCGCCGCACGGCGGGCCGGGAAATAGGTGACGAAGAAGGACAGGCCCAGCGACAGCCCCACCGCCTTGAGCACGTCCGACAGGTGCAGCTCGGCCGGCAAGGCATAGATGCCGCGGATCGCCGGATCCCAGACGCCGCCGCCCATCACGTAGTTCACGAAAGAGAAGATCGGATCGATATAGAGCGCGAACAGGCAGCCCAGGATGACGCCCATCGCGGTGCCTATGATCCCGGTGAAGGCGCCACAGATGAAGAACACCCGCAGCACCGAACCCTCGCTCAGCCCGATAGTGCGCAGGATGCCGATGTCGCGGCCCTTGTTTTTCACCAGCATGATCAGCCCCGAGACGATGTTCATCGCGGCGATCAGCACGAGGATCGACAGGATGATGAACATCACGTTGTCCTCGACCTCGAGCGCGCGCAGAAAACCGCCTGAGGCATCCTGCCATGTCCAGATCTGCGAGCGTTCTCCCGCCGCCTCAAGGATAGGGATCAGGATGGGGTTCAGGTCCTCGGGGCGATCGACCATCACTTCGATCTCGTCGGCGACGCCCTCGCGGTTGAAAAAGCTCTGCGCCTCGGAAAACGGCATGTAAACGCGGGTGCGGTCGATGTCATAGCGCCCGGCCGAAAACACGTAGACGACTTCATAGGCACTCACGCGGGGCGAGGTACCGAAGGCGGTCTTGACCCCGTTGGGCGAGGTCAGCTTGACCCGATCCCCCACCGTTGCACCGATGGCGCGGGCCACGCCCGAGCCGATGGCGATCCCCTCTTCGAACCGGGACAGGTCGCCGTAGGCCTGATCGCTTTCGGCAATACCGGGCAGGCTGTAGAGGTCGTCGGGGCGGATACCGAACACCTCGACCCCGCTGCTGCGATCGCGGTTGGTGATCAGGACCTGCCCCTTGACCAGCGGCGCAGCGCGTTGAACGCCCGGCACCCGCGCGATGCGCTCGGCCATGGCGTCGAAATCAACTATGGTGCGATCAACCTGCCCTTGCGCGTCCAGTTCGCCGGCCGAGTAGACTGTTACATGAGCGTTGGCCCCAAGAATGGTGCCCACGAATTCGGACCGGAACCCTGACCGGACCGCCAGCGTGGCGATCAGCGCGAACACGGCCAGCGTGATCCCGATCAACGAGATCCACGTCATCACGCTTACACCGCCTTCGGCACGCCGGGCGCGCAGATAGCGCCAGGCGATCTTCCATTCGAAGGCGGCAAAGGGAGGGGGTGTTCTGGCCATTCCTGCTCCGGCAAATCTGTGGTGGGGACATTTTCGGGATTTGGCTGGATGGTCAAGCCGGTTCTGGATGTACGCGCCCGTTCAACCGGCCAGCGACGCAGTTGCACTCAGCACGGACTGGGTCGTCTCACGATCACTGATCCCCCGACGCGCCAAGGCATCGAACAAGCGATCTTGGGTTTCAGGCGTCAGCATGGAAACCGCCCGGTTGTGTAGACCAAGGCTCAACAGTTCCGGTTCGTCGATCCTGGCGATCAGGTCTTCCAGCTTCTGTTGCGAATAGGTCGGCCAAAGCCCCAGCGCAGTGCTGGTTGCGTCCTCGAACCACGGGCGCAAAGCCAGATCCGACCGGAGGCAAAATGCATTCAGCAGCATGAATTCCGAGGGTCTACGGCGCGATCCGAAGAGCGACTGCACCGAACCGTAGTGTTCGTTGATCTCGTCCAACATCTCCAGAACCAACGACCTACGCACCGGGAACGGCGTCGAAAACGTCGTGGTCTTCAAAGCCTCGATATCCGGAACGGTGACCTGCAAAGCGTCCAGGCTCTGCTGCAGCCAGTTGCGGTGAAAGTCGCTGTTGACCGAAATGAACGGAAGCCGGGCGGCTCCGCCATCCGAAAAGAACTCTGACTCAGTGAAAGTCCGCAGAAACAGGTTTTTGGTGTCCAGGATAACCATCTGCTCCGCCTCGGCGATCCGTGCGGCACCCAGCTTGAGCACCTGCTGCGCGCGGTATCCGTTGTTGCCGCGCCAGCCCCCCTTTCGCACGAAAGGGATACGGTGCCGTCCTTCAATCAGAAGCCGGTCGCCCAGTGAACGCCAGGCGCATTGACCTGCCCCAAGCAGAAGGTCATCGCCCCCGACGACCCGAACCTTGGATTGCAAAGGACCGTAGGCCGCCAATATGGGCTCGATACGCGCCCGCAATGCGGTTTCGTCGACGTCATTCAGGACAACATGGATGGATGCAACCTTGGCCGGATCAGCAAATCGCGCAAAAGAACGCGCCTGCAACTCGAGCAGCGGGTAATCCTTGGAATACACTATCGTGGCAAAACTCAGCACGGTCGGGTTGCCTTTCATAATCACTTGGCGCCGCTGTATCAGCTTCTCGACCGGCCGCCAAATCCGCTTTGCCGTGTTGGCGCAGAATCAGCCATCGGGCGCAAATTCCAGCAGCGGATGATTTTCGAAAGACGATTATACCGCTGGTTGTGAAGCCCATCACAGACAGGCCCTTATTGTTTCAGGTATGAAGTCAATGTGAGGTTCAGACATTAAACTGAACTTGAAATGCAACATTTTCACAGCAACTTTGTTTCGCATTTTGCTTCTTTTAAGAAATTTTGGCACCCTGATTGTGGGGGAATACATTTTAAAGAGCGGGGGTCGCTCATGAATATTGAAAAGGAAATTGAACAGGTTGGTGCGCCAGCCACGACGATCACTTCTCAGGACATGGATTGCGAAACCGCAGCGTTGCTGCGGGCCGTCATCCGACCGCTGTTTGCCGGTGCGGCCAGTTGGGCCAGTCTAGCCGACACGCTGCGCGAAAAAGGCTATCGCCTGGCATTCCAAAGCGGGCGCATGTGCCTGATGGACCGGGCGACCGGCAAACGGCTTTGCGGGTTGCGGTTCCTGGACATCGAATTGAAGGATCTGGTCCGACGTATGGGCCGCCCCGTCGTAGTCGCCCGAGGTGACAGGGCGGATGGGGAACTACTTCGCGCGCGTCCGGCGACGGGCGGGTCCTAGTACCGCCGCCAGAACTGGACGGACCTGCGTAGAGACTTGGCAAGGCCGTGTTTGGCGGCCCGCCGGATCGGCAGTGGCGTTTCCGGGCGCCTCAGCACCTCGATGAGCAGGTTTGCCGGCATATGCCCGCGGCGATAGAACTCCGCGAAATCATCCAGATCCAATCCTTGTGCCGCACGATAATCGGCAAAGAACCGTTGCCAGACTCGGGCATAGTCCTGCCCCGTCGCTTGCTGGTCGCTGGTCTCGCCCCGGTCCCAGAACAATGAAATCGGCTCATCCATCCTTTCGCCGCGATAGCCCCCGGCAACCAGTCGCAGCATCAGGTCATAATCGCCAGCAATACGGAACTGAGTGTCGTGTCCACCCAATTCCTGAAAAACATCTCGCCGCAAAAAAACAGAGTTATGGCAAAACGGCATCCGCTGAAGGATGGCTTTGACCGACATCCGTTTTTCCATCTTTTCGCCACCGTCAGCGGACCGGTGCAGGGTTGACCCAAAAAGATAGTCGGGGTTGGTCGCGGTCAATCGCTCGGCCGCCCGGTTCAGAACATCATCCGCTGCCAACGAGTCGTCGGAATTGAGGAACAGCACGTATTCGCCGCGTGCGGCCTTGACGCCGCGATTCATCGCGTCGTACAGGCCTTGGTCCGGTTCACTGATCAGCCGCGTGCGCGGAGCGTCGGCGATCAAATCCTGAATGAATTCGACCGTCCCGTCCGTCGATGCTCCGTCCTGAATGATGTGCTCGGAACGGTCGCAATTCTGCCGCGCCAAGCATTCGATGACGCGAGGAAATGTGTCCTGACGCCCTTGGGACAGCAGGTTCCAAGTTGCCGTGATCACCGAGATCAGCGGCGCGTCACCGGTTTCAGACGGAGCGCTCATAGATCTCGGCAATGCGGGTTACGGCGGCCTCGGGGCTCAGCTCTTCGCTTTCGCCCGTGCGGCGGCTGGTCAGTTCGACCACCCCGTTCTTCAACCCGCGCGGGCCGACGGTGATACGCCAGGGCAGGCCGATCAGGTCCATCGTGGCAAACTTGCCCCCTGCCCGCTCGTTGCGGTCGTCATAGAGCGGCTCGAGCCCAAGCGCCGTCAGGGCCTTGTAGATCTTGTCACAGGCCGCGTCGGCCTCGTCATCGCCCTGTTTCAGGTTGACGATGCCGCAGTGGAACGGGGTCACGCCCTCGGGCCAGATGATGCCCTTGTCGTCGTGGCTGGCCTCGATGATCGCACCGATCAGTCGGCTGACGCCGATGCCGTGGCTGCCCATGTGCACCGGAACCTGCTTGCCGTCGGGGCCTTGCACCGTGGCGCCCATCGGCTCGGAATACTTGGTGCCGAAATAGAAGATCTGCCCAACCTCGATGCCACGCGCGCTGCGGCGACGTTCCTCGGGCACCTGCTGGAACAGGGCCTCGTCATGGGTTTCGTCCGTGCGGGCATAGAGCGAGGTGAACTCCTCCATGATCGCCTGGCACTGGGCCTTGTCGTCATAGTCGATGTCGCGCTCGCCCAGACGGATATCAGTAACCGCGCTGTCATAGAACACCTCGGATTCGCCGGTATCGGCCAACACCAGGAATTCATGCGTGTCGTCACCGCCGATCGGGCCGCTGTCCGCGCGCATCGGGATCGCCTGCAGCCCCATGCGTTCATAGGTGCGCAGATAGCTGACCAGGTGGCGGTTGTAGGCGTGCAGCGCGTCTTCTTTCGTCAGGTCGAAATTGTAGCCGTCCTTCATGTAAAATTCGCGGCCGCGCATCACGCCGAAACGGGGGCGGATCTCGTCGCGGAACTTCCACTGGATCTGGTACAGGGTCAGCGGCAGGTCCTTGTAGCTGCTGACGTGACCGCGGAAGATGTCGGTGACCAGTTCCTCGGCGGTGGGGGTATAGAGCATATCGCGGCCGTGGCGGTCCTGCATACGCAGCATTTCCTGACCATAATCATCATATCGCCCGGATTCCCGCCACAGATCGGCCGATTGCAGGATCGGCATCTGGATCGGGATGTGCCCGGCGCGGATCTGTTCCTCGTGCACGATGTTTTCCAGTTTGCGCAGCACCTTGAAACCCAGCGGCAGCCACGAATAGATCCCGGCGGCAGCCTGCTTGATCATCCCGGCGCGCAGCATCAGCCGGTGGCTGACGATCTGGGCCTCGGACGGGTTTTCCTTGAGTACGGGCAGAAAGTAACGGCTGAGGCGCATGTTTTTACCTTGCAGGTGAGAATTCCACGGCCACGTGATTATGCGAAAGCCCCGCCGGGGGCAATCGGGCAATGGCGGATTTGCGACCTCAGGTAAGTCGGAATTTTGATTGACCCGCCAATCAGGCCTCGAAACAGTGGGAAAACTTCTGAAGACGAGGCTCCAATGCAGACCATCCGCGAACCCGCCCGAGACATCCCCGTGGTGCACAAGACTGACGTACTGGTGGTGGGCTCTGGCCCGGCAGGGCTGGCCGCGGCGCTTGCTGCCGCGCGCGCCGGGGCCGAGGTCGCTCTGCTGGACCGTTTTGGCTGCATGGGCGGCAATATCACCGCCGTCGGGGTCGAGGGCTTTGCCTGGTACCGGCACGACAAGACCATCGAGGCTGGCGGCATCGGATGGGAGTTCGAGCAACGCGCCAAGGAGATGGGCGCGGCGGTCCCGGAAAGCCAATCGCTGAGCTACGAGTTGGACAGCGAGGGTTTCAAGCTGGTGGCCGATCGGTTGGTGGAAGAGGCCGGGGTCCGCCCGATGCTGCATCGCCAGTTCGTGGCCCCGATCATGGACGGCGACCGGATCACCGGTGTGATCACCGAGTCGAAGGCGGGGCGCGAGGCGATCCTTGCCCGCATCGTGATCGACGCCACCGGCGATGCCGACGTGGCCCACCGTGCCGGCGCCCCAACCCGCAAGACCGAGCCGGAACAGATGATGGCGGCCTCGGTCATGTTCCACTTGGCCGGGGTCGACAAGCGCGCCTTCATGGATGGCGTAAAGGCCGACCCGCAGACCTACAAGGACTGGGGCGGCGGCGGCGAATGGAACATCGAGACCAGCGGCAAAGAGGACGACATGTTTTCGCCCTTCGTCTACAAGCCGTTCCAGCAGGCAATCGACCAAGGCCTGATCCCGGCGCATCTCAACACCATCGCGGGCACCTGGGGCGCAATGCATGACACAGGCGAGCTGACCTACATGAACCTGATCCACCTGGCCGGGATCGACGGAACAGACCCGGACAGCCTGACCAGGGGCGAGATCGAGGGCCGCCGCCAGACCATGCTGGCGATTGACGCTCTGCGTAGGTTCATGCCCGGATGCGAAAACGCACGGCTGCGCAACTTCGGCATGACCATCGGCATCCGTGACACCCGCAAGATCGACGCGGTCTACAACATGACCGAGGACGACGTGCGCCATCAGGGCCGGTTCGGCGACACGATCGGCATCTACCCCGAGTTCATCGACGGTTACGGCATCCTGATCCTGCCCACCACCGGGCGCTATATGCAGGTACCCTACCGCTCGATGCTGCCCAAGGGGGTGCGCGGGCTGCTGGTGGCTGGCCGGTCTCACGGGGCCGACCGCGTCGCCCACGCAGCGACACGCAACATGGCCTGCTGCGCGGTGATGGGCCAAGGGGCCGGCATCGCGGCCGCCATCGCACTGAAAAGCAATCAGGAGCTGTCCGAATTGAACCTGACCCCGGTTCATTCCGAATTGGACAGACAAGGCGTGAGGATCCACTGATGGAACACATCCCGACGATCGACATTGCGCCCTTGATGCAGGAGGCCCACCCTGACCACGGAAATACCGTCCAGCAGGTTATGGATGCGTGCACCGGGATAGGTTTCCTTTCGATCACCGGCACCGGCATCCCGCCAGAGCTGGTCGAGAGGGTCCGGGCTTGCGTTCGCGCAATCTTCGACGTGAACGAAGCCAACAAATGGCAGCAGGCGATCACCCGCGAGAACTATCGCGGATATATCCCGATGGGGTTCTTCACGCCCAATGACGGGTCGGGACATGCGGACAAGTATGAGGGCTACAAGCTGCACCACGAAGTGGCCGAGGATGCGCCCATCCGCCGGGATTGCGCGCTGTACGGACCCAACCTCTGGCCCGCAGAGGTACCGGACGCGCAGGGCACAATCCTTGAATACTGGGTGCGATTGGATCAGGTGGCCGACAGCTTGCTGGGCGCGTTGGAGGCCGGGCTGAAACTGCCTGCGGGTTGCCTACGGAATGCGTTCCGCGACCCGTTGACCAACATGACTTTGCTGCACTACCCGCCGCAGGCCCCGGAAGAGGACGGTTATGGCATCCACCCCCACAAGGACACCGACGCGTTGACCATCATCGCCCCCGACCCGGTGGGTGGGCTGGAGGTCCAGACGCGGGGCGGCGGCTGGATCACTCCCGACTGCCCAACTGGTGGGTTTGTCGTCAACATCGGGGACATGCTCGAGCTCTGGTCCGGCGGGCGCCTGAAATCGACCCCGCACCGCGTGGTCAACCGATCCGGAAAGGAGCGCTACTCTTTTCCCTATTTCGCGGCACCAAGGCACGACGTGGTGGTTTCTCCGCTGCTGCCGCCGCTGCCGGGATTTGACCGCCCGTCCGTGCATTGCGGTCACTGGTCCGCCGAGATCTGGCGCACCAACTGGTCCGACGAGACCGCTGCCGAAGACACGCCGGAACTGGGCACTCTGCACGACTGAGACACAAAAACACTGATCCATGAACCGCTTGCATCGCGGGCCTTCATCAGCCAAGAACAAGGGCAACGACGCAGTCAGGAGGCCGCGATGGCGTTGCCGGTTCGGGATCAATTCAGATATTGGGGCATCGCCGCTGCGATATTCATATTGCTGTTGTGGCTGCTGGGCGACGTTCTGCTGCCATTCGTGATCGGCGGCGCAGTGGCCTATTTCCTGGATCCCGTAGCCGATCGGCTGGAGAACATGGGGCTCTCCCGCGCGGCTGCGACGGCGATCATTACCGTCTTCAGTATTCTTGCCTTTGCCTTGATGATCCTGATGGTGGTTCCGGCCCTGATCACTCAGCTGATCGATCTGGTGGACGTACTGCCCAGCCTGTTCCAGGAAATGCGAGCCTTCGTCGAGCGGCAATTCCCGTCGCTGTTGGACCGGGAATCGAACACCCACCAGTTCCTTCTTTCAATGGGCGACACGCTGAAGGGTAAAACAGGCGACATCCTCGAAACGGTCATGGCTTCGGTCGGGTCAGCGGTGAACATCGTGGTCCTTCTGGTGATTGTGCCCGTCGTGGCCGTCTACCTTTTGCTGGACTGGGACCGGATGATCGCCCGGATCAACGATCTGCTGCCCCGGGACCATGCGCCGACGATCCGCAAGCTGGCCGCCGATATTGACGCTGTTCTTGCCTCGTTCGTGCGCGGCATGGGTACGGTTTGCCTTATCCTGGGCACCTACTACGCCGTTGCCTTGATGATCGTCGGCCTACAATTCGGCCTGGTGGTCGGTTTCATCGCCGGGTTGGTCACCTTCATTCCCTATCTGGGCGCATTGATCGGCGGTACGCTGGCCATTGGCTTGGCGCTATTCCAATTCTGGGGTGACTGGGCCTCGATCGGTCTGGTGGCAGGGATATTCGCCATCGGCCAAGTCGTCGAAGGCAATTTCCTGACGCCCAAACTGGTTGGTGACTCGGTCGGGCTGCACCCGGTCTGGTTGCTTCTGGCCTTGTCCGTTTTTGGCGCGCTATTCGGGTTTGTCGGCATGCTGATCGCCGTTCCAGTCGCTGCGGCCTTGGGCGTGCTTGCACGTTTCGGAACTTCGCAATATCTGACAAGCCGCCTGTACACGGGGCGTGACGAGCTGGATCCGGAAAGCGAGTGAATGGCCAAACAGCTGAGCTTTGATCTTCCGGCGATGACGGCGCTGGGGCGCGAGGATTTTTTCGTATCTCCCGCGAATGCGCTGGCCGTCGCAATGATTTCGGCCAATTCTTGGCCGGGCAACAAGCTGGTCCTGAGCGGCCCGGCCGGATCGGGCAAAACCCATCTTGCACATGTCTGGGCCGCCGAGACAGGCGGGCGTATCGTGCAGGCCGCTGATCTGAAACACGAAGATGTTCCCGCGCTTGCGCAAAGTCCCGTGGCGGTCGAGGACATCCCGATGATCGCCGGGGATATAGACCAGCAGAAAACCCTGTTTCACCTGCACAATCTGGTTCTGGCCGAGGGGCATGCCCTGCTGATGACCGGGCGCCTTGCCCCCAAATACTGGGAACTGCCGCTGGCCGACCTGCAGAGCCGGGTGGAAGGTGCCCATCATGTGGCGCTTGATCCGCCCGATGATGCCTTGCTGTGCGCGGTTCTGGCCAAGCTGTTCGTCGACCGACAGCTGAACCCGGGGCCGGACGTCATCGCCTACCTCGTCAAGCACATGGATCGCCGGTTTGAAACCGCAGCCGAGGTGGTGGCCCAACTTGATCAGGTCGCTTTGGCAGAAAAGCGCGAGATCACACGGACCTTGGCCGTGCGCGTTCTGAACAACGAAATCGACACGGCGGTTTCCGGTGATTGACCCGTGGGGTCCGATTTCGCATCCTGCGCGAGGCAACGTTGGGGAGATCATGGAACAGAGCGCTGCAAGGATCCCGGACTGGGGACCATTCGGAAGACCGCTGTTCGACCATCCGGGAATCCGAGATCTCTCGCGCGTTGGCGTGGTCGATGTCGGATCGAACTCGGTTCGGATGGTTATCTTTGACGGCGCGGCCCGGTCACCCGCTTATTTCTACAACGAAAAAGTCATGTGCGAGCTTGGCGCCGGGCTGTCGGAAACCGGCAGGCTGAACCCGCGCGGTCGCGTACGTGCGCTGGCGGCGCTGCGGCGCTTTGAACACCTGTCCCGCGATCTTGGCCTGCCCGGACTGCACGTTGTAGCCACCGCCGCCGTGCGCGAGGCGGAAGACGGTCCAGAGTTCTGTCAGGAGGTTCTGGCCGAGACAGGGCTGCATATCTCGGTCATCGACGGCGAGGAAGAGGCCCGATTGTCGGCACAGGGCGTCCTACTGGGCTGGCCGGGCGCCTACGGCCTGATCTGCGACATCGGCGGTTCGTCCATGGAGCTGGCAGAGATCAGCGGCGGATCGGTCGGACGGTGCGTGTCCTCGTCTCTGGGGCCGCTCAAACTCCGGGATATCAAGGGCGGACGCCGCGCCCGCAAAGCCCACATCAAGGAAACACTCGAGGCGCTTCGTGACCAGATGGGGCCGCAGCGCGACCGACTGTTCCTGGTCGGCGGAAGCTGGCGAGCCTTTGCAAGGTTGGACATGCTGCGCCGCGGATATCCGCTGAACGTGCTGCACGAATACCGCATGACCACCAAGCAGGTGCGCGAAACGATCAAATACATCGAAAAGGGCGACCACGAACACCTGCGCTCTCAGGCTGGGGTCTCAAGCTCGCGGATGGCCCTGATTCCGTATGCCATGGACGTGCTGTCGCGGCTGATCCGCACCTTCAAACCCAAAGACATCGCAATATCCAGCTATGGTATCCGCGAGGGCCTGCTGTATGAGCAGATGCCGCAGATTCTGCGGGATTGCGACCCGTTGATCGAGGCCTGCCGGTTCTCGGAGCAAAAGGACGCTCGGCTGCCCGGTTTCGGGCCGCATCTTTATGATTTCGTGATGCCGCTGTTCCGGTCCGCCCCTCCTGCCCGAGTTCGGCTGATCAAGGCAGCCTGCCTGTTGCACGATGTCAGCTGGCGCGCCCACCCCGATTATCGGGCCGAGGTCTGTTTCGACAATGTGACTCGCGCCAACCTGGGCGGCCTGAAACACTCGGAACGTGTCTTCATCGGACTTGCCCTGCAGCATCGTTACCGGAACAAGCGAGAGGGCAACCGCTTCGCCCCTCTGTACGAACTGCTGGACGAGCGCGACCAGAAGCAGGCCGAGATTCTGGGAAAGGCCATGCGTTTCGGCGCAATGCTGTGGATGCAGAACGACGCGGCCACTGGCAAGCTGCGGTTCTACCCCAAGAAGCGCGAACTGGAGTTTTACCTGCCCAAGTCGCTCAGCCCTTTGTTCAACGAAGTGGCCGAGGCAAGATTCGAGTCACTGGCGAACGCGCTCAAATCACGCCCGATAGTCAAAATGCAGGGCTGATCCGGACGATCAGATATCGGTTGCACCTTCGTCGTCCTCCTTGGGAGCAACCTCATCGGGCTGGTCGGGGGCGTCCGGTTTCCTGCGGATGATAATGTCGCCATTGGGCAGCATTTCGGGCGCCTCATAGGCGCTCCAGTCCTTGACCTTGCCGCCGATCTCGGCAAGGGCCGGGCCCATCTCCTCAATAAAGGACTGCATGGCCGGGCCGAATTGCTCGGCAAGCCCCAGAAGATCCTCGAGCGCGGGCTCCATTTCCTTTCGCAGGCCTTCGAAGAACAGCTCGGCCCCCTGCTCCATCAGGGACTTACCGCCTTCGTCCTGGGCCGCGGCCGGCGCGGCAAAAAGGGCCGTGGCACCTATCAGCATCAATCGTTTCATGACCTGAAATATAAGGGGCGGGATCAGTTGTTGAAAGGGTCAGATGTCGATGTCCAGCGTCACCGGAAAATGATCTGAGGCCGTGACCAAGGCATCGCGCAACTCCGGCACCGTCCAGCAGTGCTCGTCCCGGAACGGGTGCCAGATGCGCCAGACCGGACTGCGGACCCTCAGATCCTCGCTGATCATGATGTAGTCCAACAACGCCTCAAGATATTGGCCTTCCTTCGGGCGGGCAAAGCGCGCGGTCGATGGGATCCAGCCCGGCCGAGGTCGAAGTGCCTGTGCGGGATGCGGATCGTACAGGCCGGTTTCCAGAAGGATTTCCACCGATGACCGCCCGAAAAGATGTTCGAATTCATCCAATCCCGGCCCGTCATTCAAGTCGCCCAGCAAGATCACCGGTTCAGCAGCGGCTATGTGCGCGCGCACCCGGCGCGACAGCCAGACAGCCTGCGCCAACTGCTTGCGGCGGTTGGCGATAGAGATGCGCAAGGCTTCGTCGCGCGATTGGGCACCGTGCGGTGCCTTGGACTTCAGATGTGCACCGATCAACCGGAACTCGAACCCGGCCCGGGTTCGGACCGCCAGTTCCATGGGTGGTTTTGAAAACCGCACCAGATCCTCGGTCGCGTCAATGTCCAGATCGATCCGAAACTCGCGGTCAAAGCGTGGGAGATCGTCGGGATCGTGGCCGCCATCTTGCACTCCTTTCGGGTCGTGCCGGGCGGTCAGGGCCTCGGGATCATACAAGAGGGCCAGTTCTTGATGCGTATCGTTGGCGAAACCCATGATCGCATTGGATGTACGCAGATCGAACGTCTCGGCGAAATGCTGCAAGGCACGCACAGTGTTTTGCGATTTGCCCGTATTCGGCGCCTCGACGATCAGCATGGCGTCGGCGTCGACGGCGGTCAGCACCGTCGCAATGGCCTCGATCTGCTGTGCCTTGGTGACATTGTGCCGGCCCGACCAACTGTCATCGACAACCAGTTCATCATTGCGGTCGAACAAATTGGCGAACCATTCGATATTGTAGGTCGCCAGACGCATCGCCTCAGACCCGCGCGCCGTTGATTTCATCCCAGGCGCGGTTGATGTCGATCATCTTTTTCTCGGCAAGCCGAATTGCTTCTTCGGGAACACCACGGGCCATCATCGCATCTGGATGTGTGTCACGCACAAGCCTGCGCCAGACTTTTCGGATCTCGGGGAGCGGAGTGTCAGGGGTCACGCCCAGAACGGTGTAGGGATCCTTGGGCGCATCTGGAACGAAGCGCGCACGCAGGGCTTTGAACTGTGCATCGGTCTGGCCAAAAATCCGCGCCACATCCTCCAGAAACTCGTTCTCGTTGGGGTGATAGAACCCGTCCGCCATGGCGATGTGAAACAGCCCCTCCATTAGGTCGCACAGGGTGGTGCTGTCTTCGGCGAACATGCGCGCGATCTTGCGTGCGTATTCCTGATACCCGGCCACATCCGTCCGGGCCATGTTGAACACGCGCGCCGCGCCGGCCTCTTCCTCCGGCGGAATACGAAACACCTCGCGAAAAGCGGTCACCTCGTCGCGGGTCACCTGCCCGTCCGCCTTGGCCATCTTTGCGCCCAAGGCGATCACAGCAATCGCGAAGGCCACCGAACGTTCGGGCGGCGTGCGTAGCTTCTCAAAAACGGCCGTCAGGCTTTCACCTTTGGCAAGCGCGCTCAGCGCCTCGGATATGCGGGACCAGATCGACATGGGCGCACACTAGCGCGCCGAGTACGGACTGTCAGGTGCGACCATTCATTCCGGGGCCAGAATTTTCTGCATCAGCACAAGATCCAGCCAACGCCCCCATTTACGACCAACTTCCGGCATTCGGCCGACCGTCTCAAAACCGACCGCCGCATGAAAGGAAATCGCGCCCGGGTTCTCGGCCGAGATTCCAGCGACCAGAACATGCACGCCTTGCGATCGCGCAACCTCCTCCAAGATTCGGATCAGCGCGCGACCCGCGCCCCGCCCCCGGCCTTCAGGAGCCAGCAGGATGGTGTGTTCCCGGCTGTGCGCATATCCGGGACCCGAGCGAAAACTGCCGTAAGTCGCATATCCCGCGACACGGCCGTCAAGCTCGGCGACTTGGAACGCCAGCCCTCGCTCGTCGATATCCCGCGCGATTTCTTCGGGGCTTCGCTCGGTCGTGGTAAACGTGATCAGCGTCTCGCGGATGATCGAATTGGTGATCTCCGCAATTTCAGCCGCATCCCGGGGCAGAGCCGGGCGAATGATCATTCCAGCACCCGCGGTCCGTGCGGCGTTTCAAATTCAGCCCGCAAAGCCGCAGGCCCGGAATCGAAAACTACCCTGTCGAGCGGGCCGAGCAATTGCGCCAAATCCAGCGCGTCCGGGTGAAAGACCACCAGCCGCCGCAGGTGGCAGCCACTGGCCCGCAGCATGCCAGCCGGATGTAAGTCACCTTGCCATTGAATCAAGGCGGGAAACAGGTTGTCGAACGGCAAACGCCCCGATCCTGGCACCGCCATCTTCCACCGCAACGCACCACGATCAAGGTCATGGATATCGCCAATGTCGATTGAGAACCCATCGACATAGGTCTGCAGATCCGAAACCTGGCAGACCCAGTTGCCGAGCCGCGGCGGCCCCCCGAAACGATCAAGATCAAACCAACGTGGCCGCCCAGGATCGGCAGCGTCCGGGTCAATCGCGATCGCTTCAAGATACAGGCCCTCGTCCAGCCCAAGAAGCTTGTTGTAGGTACCGAATTTTTCATGTTTGCCACCGGGCAACATCGGAACACCCAGTGCCTGCTCTACATGCGCGACCGCCTCGTCCAAAGTCGACGCGGCCACCGCCAGATGATCAAGCTCCATAATTGCGCCTCCAGCGTCCAAAACCGACCCCATGCCATCGGATACCATGAAAAGCCTGACTTGGGCACTTCGTCTGACACCAAACATCCCAGCGGGCGATGCCCGAGGTCGCAGGCATCGCGAAAAAGGGGCCAGAAAGCCCCCAAAGTCACAGTTCAGGCGCGCGCCTCGCGGATCAGGCGCAGAATGTCCTGCGCCGCCTCGGGGATGTTGGTCCCCGGCCCGAAGATGGCCTTGACCCCGTGATCATACAGGAACTGATAATCCTGCTGGGGGATGACGCCACCACAAATCACGATGATATCCTCGGCGCCCGCCTTCTTCAGTTCTTCCACCAATTGCGGTGCCAGCGTCTTGTGGCCCGCCGCCTGGCTGGAAATGCCAACCACATGCACGTCATTGTCGATCGCGTCCTGCGCGGCTTCGGCCGGGGTCTGGAACAGCGGCCCCACGTCCACGTCGAAACCGATATCGGCGAAGGCGGTGGCGATCACCTTGGCCCCGCGGTCGTGACCGTCCTGGCCCATCTTGACCACCAGAAGACGCGGGCGGCGGCCTTCTTCCTCGGCGAATTCCTCGATCGATTTCTGGATGGCGGCAAAGCCCTCGTCACCTTCATAGGCCGCGCCATAGACACCAGCCAGCGTTTTCACTTCGGCCCGATGACGGCCGAATTCCTTTTCCAATGCCATGCTGATCTCTCCTACGGTTGCGCGGGCACGCGCGGCCTCGACCGCGGCTTCCAGCAGGTTGCCCCCCTCTTTCGCGCGCCGGGTCAGTTCGTCCAACGCAGCCTGACAGGCGGCCTCGTCCCGGGTCGCGCGGATGCGTTCCAGCCGGGCGATCTGCGCCTCGCGGACGGCCTGGTTGTCGACCTCGAGGATCTCGATCGGGTCTTCCTTGTCTTTGCGGTACTTGTTGACGCCGACGATTACTTCTTCGCCACGGTCGATCATGGCCTGACGGCGCGCGGCGCTTTCCTCGATCCGCAGCTTGGGCATGCCGCTGGCAACCGCCTTGGTCATGCCGCCCATCTCCTCGACCTCTTCCATCAGGGCCCAGGCTTTTTCGACCAGTTCATTGGTCAGGCTTTCCACATAGTAGGAGCCGGCCAACGGATCGACCACATCGGTAACGCCGGTTTCCTCCTGCAACACCAACTGTGTATTCCGCGCAATTCGGGCCGAGAAATCGGTGGGCAGAGCAATCGCTTCGTCCAGCGCGTTGGTATGCAGCGACTGCGTGCCCCCCAACACCGCGCTCATCGCCTCATATGCGGTGCGGATCACGTTGTTGTACGGGTCTTGCTCCTGCAGCGAAACGCCCGAGGTCTGGCAATGGGTGCGCAGCATCTTCGAGCGGTCCGACTTGGCCCCGAATTCGGTCATCACCCGGTGCCACAGAGTACGCGCGGCGCGCAGCTTGGCGATCTCCATGAAAAAGTTCATGCCGATGGCAAAGAAGAACGACAGACGGCCAGCGAACTTGTCCACGTCCATTCCCGCGTCGATGGCTGCACGCACATATTCGCGCCCATCGGCCAGGGTATAGGCCAGCTCCTGCACCAGGTTCGCCCCGGCCTCCTGCATGTGGTAGCCCGAGATCGAGATCGAGTTGAACTTGGGCATCTCGTTCGAGGTGTACTCGATGATGTCCGAGATGATCCGCATCGAGGGCTCGGGCGGGTAGATATAGGTGTTGCGCACCATGAACTCTTTCAGAATGTCATTCTGAATGGTGCCCGCCAGAACCGACTTGTCATGGCCCTGCTCTTCGCCGGTGACGATGAAATTGGCCAGGATCGGGATCACCGCGCCGTTCATCGTCATCGAAACCGAGACCTGATCCAGCGGAATGCCATCGAACAGGATCTTCATGTCCTCGACGCTGTCGATGGCAACACCGGCCTTGCCCACATCACCCACCACGCGCGGGTGGTCGCTGTCATAGCCGCGGTGCGTGGCCAAATCGAAAGCTACCGAAACGCCCTGCTGACCGGCCGCGAGGTTGCGGCGGTAAAAGGCATTCGATTCTTCGGCCGTGGAAAAACCTGCATATTGGCGGATGGTCCACGGGCGGCCCGCATACATGGTTGCCTTCACACCGCGTGTGAACGGCCCGAAGCCGGGCAGCGACCCGATATGCGGCAGGTTCTCGATGTCGTCCTGCGTATAAAGCGGCTTGACCTCGATCCCCTCCAGCGTCGTCTTGCTGAGGTCTTCGACAGGGCGCCCACGCAACTCTTTTTCGGCCAGGGCGCGCCAATCCTTCGTATCGGTCATAGCGTAATCCTCTTGTCTGTTCCCGTCGCGGGCCCGAATGGCGCGCCGAGGGGCTGGGTATGAATATGGAAGGGCTGACCCGGCCCACGGCAGGTCCGATCATTCAAATTTTTGATCGTCGCACGCATTTCGCCGGTCGCATTCGCGGCAACTGGGTCTATATTCAAAGGAACAGGAGACCACATGACCCGCACGCTTGCCCTTGTTTTGTCAGCTTTTTTGCCTGTGACTGCCGTCGCCGCCGACGGTGCGGCCCCGGATGAAACCGCGTATATCCGGCCAGCCGGAGACAGCGATCTGAACGAGTTTCTGTGGACACACCGCCCCATAGTGGTGTTCGCCGATACGCCAGCCGATCCCCGGTTCCAGCAGCAGATCGACATGTTGCTGGAGGGCGAAGACATGATGCGTGACCGGGATGTCATCGTGCTGACCGACACCGACCCTTCGGCGCGATCCCCGATCCGGAGGCAACTGCGCCCGCGCGGGTTCGCGATGGTCTTCGTCGACAAGGACGGTGTGGTGAAGCTGCGCAAGCCCACGCCGTGGAGCGTGCGCGAGATCAGCCGGTCCATCGACAAGACCCCCCTGCGCGAACGCGAAGTCCGCGAGCGGCGCGAGGGGCGCTGACGACCCAGACCCGCCCGGCGCAAGGGGTCTGCCACGCCCGCCTCATCCGCACCGACGGTGCAGATCTCGGCAACACGGGCAAAACCCACATTTTCCGGGCAAGCGCACATGGGCGTTATTCGAACTCCATGATCACGTCATCGACGGCGAGGCTGTCGCCCGGACCGGCGTTGATCTTGGACACCACGCCCCGGCGCTCGGCGCGCAGGATGTTCTCCATCTTCATCGCCTCGACCGTGCACAGCGCCTGACCTTCCTGCACCTCTTGGCCGACCTCGACATCGATCTTCACGATCAGGCCCGGCATCGGGCACAGCAGCATCTTCGAGGTGTCTGGCGGCAGTTTCTCGGGCATCAGCTTGGCCAGTTCGGCAGCGCGCGGCCGGCGCACATGCACCTTCAGGTCCGCCCCCCGGTTGCGGATGCGGAACCCGCCCGAGATCTTGCCCACCTTCAGCACGAGCGGGCTGCCGTCCACGTCCAGAACCGCAAGTTGGTCGCCGGGAGTCCAGTCCGAGCTGACGCGTAGGGCGGCACCGCCCTCGAACTTGACCGTGGCGCCGTCGCGGTCTGCATTCACCTGCACGGCATATTCCTGCCCCTGCAGCGTGACCACCCAGCGCTTGCCGACTTTGCGTTCGTGGTTGTCCATCCGGCCCGAAACGCGGGTGCGGCGGATCTCGGCCACCCGGTGCATCGCCGCGCACGAGGCCGCAATGCGGCGCAGGTCGCCTTCGGGCAGTTCTACACCGTTGAACCCATCGGGGTATTCCTCGGCGATGAATGCGGTGGTCATGTCACCACTGACGAATTTGGGGTGATCCATCACCGCCGACAGGAACGGCAGGTTGTGGCCGATGCCTTCGACCTCGAAACTGTCCAGCGCCACGCGCATCGCCTCGATCGCCTGCTCGCGGGTCGGCGCCCAGGTGCACAGCTTGGCGATCATCGGGTCATAGTACATGCTGATCTCGCCGCCCTCATAGACGCCGGTATCGTTGCGCACGGCTGTCTCGCCACTGGGCGCATCGCCCTGCCATTTGCCGTTTTCCAGTAGCGGCCCCGCGGCCACCTCCTGCGGCGGACGATAGCGAGTCAGCCGCCCGATCGAGGGCAGGAAGTTGCGATAAGGATCCTCGGCATACAGCCGGTTCTCGATCGCCCAGCCGGTCAGCTTGACGTCATCCGGGGTGATCGACAGCGGCTCGCCCGCGGCGACGCGGATCATCTGTTCGACCAGATCGACACCGGTGATCAGCTCGGTCACCGGGTGTTCCACCTGCAGGCGGGTGTTCATTTCCAGGAAGTAGAAATTCTTGTCGCCATCCACGATGAATTCCACCGTGCCCGCGCTGGCATAGCCCACGGCCTTGGCCAGCGCCACGGCCTGCTCGCCCATCGCGCGGCGGGTCGCCTCATCCAGGAAGGGCGACGGGGCCTCTTCCACCACTTTCTGGTTGCGGCGCTGGATCGAGCATTCCCGCTCGCCCAGGTAGATGCCGTTGCCATGGGTGTCGCACAGAACCTGAATCTCGATGTGGCGCGGTTGCGTCACGAATTTCTCGATGAAGATCCGGTCATCCCCGAACGAATTTGCCGCCTCGTTCTTCGAGCTTTGAAAACCCTCGCGCGCCTCCTCGTCGTTCCAGGCGATGCGCATTCCCTTGCCGCCGCCGCCGGCGCTGGCCTTGATCATCACCGGATAGCCGATCTGCTGGCTGATCTTCACCGCCTCGTCCGCATCCTCGATCAGGCCCATGTATCCGGGAACGGTGCTGACATCGGCCTCCTGCGCGATCTTCTTCGAGGTGATCTTGTCACCCATGGCCTCGATCGCCCCTTTCGGGGGGCCCACGAACACGACGCCTTCGGCCTCGAGCGCTTCGGCGAATTTCGCGTTTTCGGACAGGAAGCCATAGCCGGGATGCACCGCCTGCGCGCCGGTCTGGCGGATGGCGTCCATCACCTTGTCGATCACGATATAGGACTGGTTCGCCGGCGGCGGGCCGATGTGTACCGCTTCGTCGGCCATTTCCACATGCAACGCGTGCTTGTCGGCATCCGAGTAGATGGCGACAGTGCCGATACCCATCTTACGCGCGGTCTTGATGACCCGGCAGGCAATCTCGCCTCGGTTGGCGATCAGGATCTTGTTGAACATGGAACGTCCTCTGTCTTTGTGTTCTGGACAAACGAAAACGCCGTTGCCGGGCTGATGCCCTGCAACGGCGTTCCGTCAAATGATGGCCGGGACGACGCGCGCCCCGGAAAACCGGTATCAGTTACAGTTGTTTTGCGTCTTGCAATACAGCACGTTGCCGGCTGCACCGACCGCAGCGCCAAGGATCGGGTCCGCGCTGAGAACCGCAGCTCCGACAGCCCCGACACCGCCGCCAAGCAGCGCCTGTTCCCCGGTTGAATCACCGCAGGCTGCCAACCCGCCACAGGTTGCGAGCGCAAGGAAGACTCGTGAAATTCGCATGTATACTGCCCCTTTTGGTTTCTTGTCGAATTGAACAGCAAATGCCTGAATCGGGCTTTGTTATTCAATATCAAACGGGTTGAAACAGGGCTTTGCGCAGGTTTTTGCCGCCTTGGGTCCGCAGTTCGGGCAAAGAAAAGCGCGGGCAGGTCTGTGTTGGAAACACGGTCCTGCCCGCGGAAGGAAGGGGTACGGAATAGTAGGTGCATGTGCGGCGCAGGCAAAGTCGAGCCGCACGGCCCGTTCACATTGCACAGCAAAAATGCGGCCGCCAACGGATCAATTGCACGGCCGGAAATTCCGGCTGGAAATTGCCCATTCCCGGAAACGGCGCGCAGGTTCGTGCCGAAAGAGCCCGGTTTGCAACGGGTTCTGGCACAGACTTCAGCCATCACTGGGCGCCGACTGGACCGCATACCCGGTCGCCGCCGGATCGCGCTCCAAGCAGATGAACCCCTGATATTTGGCTGAAGGCTCATGCCGAACTATGCCTCCCCACCGAAGATATCGGGGAAGGATTGCCGCGCAGTCTCAAAGTCGATCTTCAGCAACGCATCATAGCTGGCCGGATCGAACGGATCCTCGGCAGGCACGACCTCGCGCCCAAACAGCCAGCTGAGGCGGCCAGCGTCCAGATTTCCGCGTTCAAACGGCTGATCTCCGAAATGCTCCCACAAAGCTTCGAGGAATGCCGTATCGGCACGCTTGTCCGCGGCTTTTCGGTCCCGATAGCGTTCACGACGGGTCAATGGCGTCACGCCCTTGGGGTTTGCCCGGCGGATCGTGAACTGGAAATCGGTTCCCGGCAGCCGTCCGGGGAAACCACGGTGCTTCAACATGCCGGCACCTCGTTCAAAAAACCGGTCCGCGACGGGCACCCGCGCAGGGATGAATGTGTCATGCGTATCTCCAAAGCCGCATCAGTTTCTCGGAATGCTCCGACGACATGAGATCGGGAAATCATGTTCAGAGTCCCTCCCAGATACATGCGGATTGCTCCAACCGGTAGGCTTCAAAATACTGCGTCGCATCCGGAGACGAGTTGCCGAATTCCACCGGGCGGTCGGACAGCGAGATCACGACCCGCGCCGGGCTGAGTTGATGGTGCGCGACATAAGGAATGGCCAGTGTCTGACACAGATGCTCCATGTCGGTCGCGGCCACGTCATAGCCGATACCGCCCACCTCATCGCCAATCTTGGGCGCGACAAATCGAAACCGCAGCCAGAGTTCGCCCGGGTTGGTATCGACCAGAACGTCCTCAAGTGTCACCGGCTGGCCGGATGGAACCGGCAACAGGTTCCCGTCCTGCGCGATACCGGGCGATCCAAAACACATGAAAGCCAGAACAAGAGCGCGACCCCGGACCTGCCACAGGCAGGCTCCTCCTTCCGGGGTCGCAGGCGCCAGGATCATCTCCTGCGCTATTCCGTATCTGGTGGCTGGGATCATGAAACGGTTTTGTGTCAGCGGTCAATCGGGAACATTCGTGGATCGAACCGGGGCAAAGCGCCCCGGCGGATTACAGCGGAATGTTGTCGTGTTTCTTCCAAGGGTTCTTCAGCTGCTTGTTGCGCAGGCTGGCAAAGGCCCGCGACACACGGCGGCGCGTCGAGTGCGGCATGATCACCTCGTCGATGAAGCCGCGTTCGGCCGCGACAAACGGGTTGGCGAACCGATCCTCATAGTCCTGAGTGTGCTTCGCGATCTTGTCCGGGTCTCCCAGATCGGCGCGGTGGATGATTTCGGTTGCACCCTTCGCGCCCATCACCGCGATTTCGGCGGTGGGCCAGGCATAGTTGAAATCACCGCGCAGGTGTTTTGACGCCATGACGTCATAGGCACCGCCGTAAGCCTTGCGGGTGATCACGGTCACCTTGGGCACAGTCGCTTCGCCATAGGCAAACAACAGTTTCGCGCCATGTTTGATGACACCGCCATATTCCTGGCTGGTGCCGGGCAAAAAGCCGGGAACGTCCACCAGGGTCAGGATCGGAATCTCAAAACAGTCGCAGAACCGTACAAACCGTGCGGCCTTGCGGCTGCTGTCAATATCCAGACACCCCGCCAGAACCATCGGCTGGTTTGCCACCACGCCGACGGTCTGCCCCTCAAGCCGAATGAAGCCAGTGATGATGTTTTTCGCGAAATCCTCCTGGATTTCATAGAAATCACCCTCATCAGCTACCTTGGTGATCAGTTCCTTCATGTCGTAGGGGGTGTTGGGGTTTTCCGGGACCAGCGTGTCCAGAGAAGTCTCGATCCGCCCCGGCTCGTCAAAAAACGGGCGCACAGGCGGCTTTTCCCGGTTGTTGAGCGGCAGGAAGTCGACCAGCCGCCGCACTTCGGCCAGCGCTTCGACATCGTTTTCGAAAGCGCCATCAGCCACACTGGACTTCTTGGTATGGGTCGACGCCCCGCCCAGTTCCTCGGCGGTGACGACCTCGTTGGTGACGGTCTTCACCACGTCGGGGCCAGTCACGAACATGTACGAGGTGTCTTTGACCATGAAGATGAAGTCGGTCATCGCCGGGCTGTAGACCGCGCCACCGGCACAGGGACCCATGATCACCGAGATCTGCGGCACCACACCCGAGGCCATGATGTTGCGCTGGAACACCTCGGCATAGCCCGCCAGCGAGGCGACACCTTCCTGGATTCGCGCCCCTCCCGAGTCGTTGATGCCGATTACAGGCGCGCCGTTCTGCATGGCCATATCCATGATCTTGCAGATCTTCTGCGCATGCGTTTCCGACAGAGACCCGCCAAACACCGTAAAGTCCTGGCTGAACACATAGACCATGCGGCCATTGATCGTACCCCAGCCGGTCACAACGCCATCCCCGGCAGGTTTTTGTTTTTCCATGCCGAAATCGGTGCAGCGATGGGTCACGAACATGTCGAACTCTTCAAAGCTGCCCTCATCGACCAGCAGCTCGATCCGCTCGCGCGCCGTCAGCTTGCCCCGCGCATGCTGCGCATCGATCCGTTTTTGCCCGCCACCCAGGCGCGCGTCCTCACGGCGGTTCTCAAGCTCGGCAAGGATGTCCTTCATCACGATTTTCCCCTGTCAAATTTGTGGCGACAATATAGATTGCTCCGCATCACCCAAAGGCCTTTTCGGCAAATTTGCAAATTTTTGGCAATTACATTTCTGGGAATTGCAAATCAGTTAATGTTTGTGCATCGGCATGGCCTTTCCCGAATAGCGGAATTATGAGTGAACCATGCAGTTCAGTTCCACGTCTACGCACCGCTCTCCGCCCAAGCTGCTAACGCTTGTCCTGCTGTCGGGATTGTCGGCGCTCAGCATGAACCTGTTCCTTCCCAGCCTGCCTTTCATGGCGGTGTACTTTGAGGCCGACTACAAGGTGATGCAGCTGTCGATTGCGTTGTATCTTCTGATCAACGCCGTTCTGCAGATCCTGATCGGTCCGATCGCTGACAAGGCCGGGCGGCGGCCGGTGCTGCTGTGGGGGCTGGTGCTGTTTCTGCTGGCAACGTTGGGGTGCATCTACGCCCCCAACGTCGAGACATTTCTTGCCTTCCGCATGGGGCAGGCCGTTATCGTCGTGGGGATCGTCCTCAGCCGTGCAGCGGTGCGCGACATGTATGACCAGGATCAGGCCGCATCCATGATCGGTTACGTCACTATGGGCATGGCCGTCGTGCCGATGATCGGACCCGCCATCGGGGGTATTCTGGAGGAAAGTTTTGGCTGGAAGGCCAATTTCTGGCTGCCTTTCGGACTGGCCGCCTTCGCGCTGGCGCTGACCTATCATGACTTCGGAGAAACCTCGGCCAAGAGCGGCAAAACCCTGATCCAACAGTTTCGGGAGTATCCCGAACTGCTGACCTCTCCGCGGTTCTGGGGGTATTCGCTGTCATCCGCGTTGTCGTCTGGCGCGTTCTTCGCCTATCTGGGCGGCGCGCCTTTCATCGGCACCGAGATCTTTGGCCTGACCGCCGCCGAAGTCGGAATCTATTTCGGCGCCCCTGCCGTCGGTTACTTCTTCGGGAACTTCATCAGCGGCCGGTACTCGGTACGCTATGGCGTGAACCGGATGGTGCGCTGGGGCTGCTGGCTGAACGCAATCGGCGTCGCGTTGTCGGCGGTTCTGTTTCTGGCGGGTTGGGGCTCGGCGCTCAGCTTTTTCGGGTTCATGACATTCGTCGGCCTGGGCAACGGCATGTCGATCCCGAATGCAACCGCCGGATCGCTGTCCGTGCGGCCACATCTGGCTGCGACCGCATCCGGGCTAAGCGGCGCGATCATGCTGGGCGGCGGCGCAGCTCTCAGCGCCCTGGCCGGTGCGATGCTGACCAATGAAACCGGCGCCATGCCGCTGTTGTGGTTGATGTTGGCCACATCGGTTCTGGCCATCGTCGCGATCAGCAGCGTGATCTGGCGGGAACGTCAACTCGGCATCTAGCCATCTTGCACCCGGGACTTTGCAAAGTTAGCCTGCGCGGGCGGAATAACTGCAAAGAAAACCCGATGGCCACTCAGAAACTCTACGCAGGTGCAAAGCTGCGCGAAATGCGGACGCGTCTGACGCTGACGCAAAAGGAATTTGCCGCCAAGCTGGGTGTTTCCCTGCCCTATCTGAACCAGATGGAGAACAACAACCGGCCGATCTCGACCACGGTTGTTCTGGCGCTGGCGCAGGAATTCGGCATGGATGTAACCGAGCTGAGCACCGGCGACAGCGAGCGTCTGGTCTCGGACATGCGCGAGGCGTTGGCCGATCCTGTCTTCGCGGATGCCATCCCCCCTCTGGCGGACCTGCGGCTAACGGCGTCCAATGCCCCCGCATTGGCGCGGTCCTTCATCGAGCTGCACAAAGCTTACCGGCAGACCCACGAGAGGCTCGCCTCGCTGGACGAGGCCCTCGGACGCGAGGATGCCCGCATTCAGGCCAGCCCGTGGGAAGAGGTGCGCGATTTCTTTCACTACTGCGACAACTACATCGACGCGGTCGATCGGGCCGCTGAACGGTTCGCCGCCCGCGCCGAAGGACCGGGAGGCATTCGGCAGGCAGCACTGGACAGCCTGAAGGAACGCGGGGTTCAGGTGATGTTCGAAGACATTCCCGCCCTGCGCAGCTATGACAACGCTACAAAAACTCTGCGCCTGTCCTCGCGCGCTGCGCCGCAGACCCAGGTCTTTCAACTGCTGCTGCAGGTCGCACTGATCAGCCAGGACAAATTGCTCGAAGCCACGCTGGACTTTGCCAAGTTTCAAAGCGACGAAGCCCGCTCGATCGCCAAGATCGGCCTCGCAAACTATTTCGCCGGCGCGTCGCTGATGCCCTACACCGCCTTTCTGTCAGCGGCCCAGGAGGACCGGCATGATCTTGAATTGCTGAGCAACCGGTTCGGCGCGTCGATCGAGCAGGTTGCCCACCGCTTGTCCACGCTGCAGCGACCGGGCGCCAAGGGCATCCCGTTCTTCTTTGTTCGGGTCGATCAGGCGGGCACGATCACCAAACGCCATTCGGCCACGCGGCTGCAATTTGCGCGGTTCGGCGGGGCCTGCCCACTTTGGAACGTCCACCGGGCCTTCGAAACGCCCGGTCATTTCCTGCTCCAATTGGCGGAAACACCCGACGGGGTTCGGTATATCTCGATCGCGCGGGACGTGTCGAAATCGGGCGGCTCCTTCGGTGCGCCAGTGCGCCGTTATGCCATCGCCCTCGGGTGTGAGGTCCGGCACGCCGAGGCACTGGTCTATGCCGACAATCTGGATATCAACAACACCAGCGCCTACGAGCCGATCGGGATTTCCTGCCGCATCTGCGAACGCCAGACCTGCCACCAACGGTCCGTCCCACCGCTGGAGCGCCGACTGAAGATCGACGCCCACACGCGCGGCACGCTGCCCTACGAAGTTACCTGAGCCGACAAACGGAAAAGGGCAGGATCAGTTCCCGCCCTTTTTTGGTTCACGCTTTGCTCAGGATCGACCAGATCTGATCCTTGAGCGCGGCCCGCTTTTTGCGCAGTTCGCCCTCGGCCAAGTCTTCCATCGGCTCAACATTGGTTTCCGCCCGATGCACCATACGGTTGAGTTCGTGATATTCGTCCGCAAGCCGGGCGAAATGGGCATCGGTCTGCTTGAGCTGGCTCATCAGTTCAACCTTGTCCGGGAATTCCTCGGCCAGTTCATGCGGGGTATGGGACATTCCTGCTCGCTCCTTGAGTTTGGTTTCGCACTACAGCTAGACCCTAATACCAAAGCTGACTTTGACTCGGATCAATTGGAAGGGGAATGTTTCCCTCGCGGTCGCATCCCCCTTCACGACAATACCTTCAACGCTGCGCCTCGGCCCATTTGGGGTGGATCCACGGCCGGTCATTGGACCGGGGCAGCGGGTCCTTGCCCAGCAAATGATCCGACATCTTTTCACCCACCATGATCGACGGCGCGTTCAGGTTGCCGTTGGTGATCTGCGGGAACACCGAGCTGTCCGCCACGCGCAGCCCATCCACCCCGATGACACGGCCCTGCGGGTCGACAACCGCGTTTGGGTCGTCCGCCCGCCCCATGCGGCAGGTGCCGCAGGGGTGATAGGCGCTCTCGGCATGTTCGGCGATGAAAGCGTTCAGTTCTTCGTCGGTCTGCACGTCCGCACCGGGCTGGATCTCTTTGCCCGCATAGGGTTTGAACGCGTCCTGGCCGAAAATCTCGCGGGTCAGGCGGATGCAGGTGCGGAAATCCTCCCAGTCCCGCTCGGTGCTCATGTAGTTGAAGTGGATCACCGGCGCGTCCTCGGGCTTGGCCGAGCGCAGCGTCACCGCCCCGCGCGAGGGTGAACGCATCGGCCCGACATGCGCCTGGAAGCCATGCCCCTCGGCTGCGGCCTTGCCGTCATAACGCACGGCGATGGGCAGGAAGTGGTACTGGATATCCGGGTACTCGACCCCCGGCTTCGACCGGATGAACGCCGCGCTTTCAAATTGGTTCGACGCGCCAAGACCGGTCTTGGTGAACAGCCACTGCGCCCCGATCAGGCCCTTGCCGAAAAGGTTCCAGTATTTGTACAGCGTGATCGGCTGCAGCGAGGCCTGCTGGATATACAGTTCCAGGTGATCCTGCAGGTTCGCGCCCACGCCGGGCCGGTCGGCGACCACGTCGATGCCGTGCTCGGCCAGATGCGCGGCCGGTCCGATCCCCGACAACATCAGAAGCTTGGGCGAGTTGATCGACGAGGCCGCCAGCACCACCTCGCGCCGGGCGCGCACGATCTGCGTGCGGCCACCGCGGATCAGTTCAACCCCGGTTGCGCGGCCGCCCTCGATCACGACGCGCGTGGCGAGGCCCCGGACGATGTCACAGTTTGGCCGTTTCAGCGCGGGCTTCAGATAGGCATTGGCCGCCGACCAGCGCCGCCCTTTCCAGACGGTCTGCTCCATCGGGCCGAAGCCTTCCTGTTTCTCGCCGTTGTAGTCGTCGGTCAGCTCGTACCCCGCCTGCCGCCCGGCCTCGACGAAGGCCTTGAACAGAGGGTTCTTGCGCGGCCCTCGCGACACATGCAGCGGGCCGTCGGTTCCGCGCCATTTCGGGTCACCGCCATGGCCACCGTCGTGCCAGCTTTCCATCCGTTTGAAATAAGGCAGAACATCCGCAAAGGACCAGCCATCCGCGCCCATATCGGCCCAGGTGTCAAAGTCGCGCGCATGGCCGCGCACATAGACCATCCCATTGATCGAGGACGACCCCCCGATCACCTTGCCACGCGGGCAGGCCAGCCGTCGGTTGTTCAGGTGGGGTTCGGGCTCGGACTGATAACCCCAGTCATAGATCGGCATGTTCATCGGATAACTCAGCGCCGCCGGCATCTGGATGAACGGCCCGGCATCGGTGCCGCCGTGCTCGATCACCAAAACCGAGGCCCCTGCCTCGCTGAGACGATAGGCCATCGCACATCCGGCGGATCCGGCGCCGACGATGACGAAATCTGCTTCCATGGTCGTGTCTCCATTGGCCCCAACCGGTGGCGCCGGATGTCCCGTGCGTTGCCACCGGTGGGCGTATCTTCAAAATTCGAAAGAGGTCATGCGCCGCGCGGGAAGCGCTGGCTTTCCTCAAGGTTGTCCAGATTCATGTGGTTGCGCATGTAGCGCTCGGACGCTTGCTGCAGCGGCTGATAATCCCACGGGTAATAGCCGCCCTGCCGCAGCGCCTCGTACACGACCCAGCGCCGCGCCTGGCTGGCGCGTACCTCGGCGTCGAACCGGTCCAGATCCCAGCGCGCCTCGGACTTGGCGCGCAGGGTTTGCAGCGTACCGGCGTGTTCGGGCTTGCCGGCCAGGTTCACCAACTCGTGCGGGTCGGCCTCGAGGTCGAACAGCTGATCGGGGTCCAGCGCGCAGCGGTTGTATTTCCACTTGCCATAGCGCATCGACACCAGCGGGGCATAAGACGCCTCGGCCGCGTATTCCATCAGAACCGGCGCCGCGCGCTCGGTGCCGTTGGCCAGCGGCACCAGGCTTTCGCCATCCGTCCACGGAGCGATCTCCGCCATGTCCACCCCCGCCAGTTCACCCAGCGTCGGGGTCACGTCGATGGTCGAAACCGGGGTGTCGATGCGGCCCGTCGGCAGGCCCGGCGCCGAGATCATCAGCGGCACCCGGGCCGAGCCTTCGTAGAAGTTCATCTTGAACCAAAGGCCCCGCTCGCCCAGCATGTCGCCGTGGTCCGAGACGAAGAGGATGATCGCCTCCTGCCGGGTGGACTCCAGCACTTCGAGGATCTCGCCGATCTTGTCGTCCAGATAGGTGATGTTGGCGAAATAGGCCCGGCGCGAGCGGCGGATGTCTTCTTCGGTGATGTCGAAACTGCGCCAGTCATTGGCGTCGAAGATGCGCTGGGAATGTGGATCTTGGTTTTCATAGCCCAGATCGCCGACCTCGGGCAGTAGGTGCTCGCAATCCTCGTACAGGTCCCAGTATTTGCGCCGCGCAACATAGGGGTCATGCGGGTGGGTGAAGCTGACGGTCACGCACCACGGGCGGTCATCCTTGCCACGGGCCAGATCATACAGCTTGGCCTTGGCGTGATAGGCGACCTCGTCGTCATACTCCATCTGGTTGGTGATCTCGGCCACGCCTGCCCCAGTGACCGAGCCCATGTTGTGATACCACCAGTCGATGCGTTCGCCCGGTTTGCGGTAATCCGGGGTCCAGCCGAAATCGGCCGGATAGATGTCGGTGGTCAGGCGGTCCTCGAACCCGTGCAATTGGTCGGGGCCGACGAAATGCATCTTGCCCGACAGGCAGGTGTAATAACCCGAGCGGCGCAGGTGGTGGGCATAGGTGGGGATGTCGCTGCGGAACTCGGCCGCGTTGTCATAGACGCCCGTGCGCGAGGGTAACTGGCCCGACATGAAGCTGGCCCGCCCCGGCGCACACAGCGGTGAGGCCGTGTAAGCGTTGGCAAACCGCGTTGACCGCGCCGCCAGTTTCTTGAGGTTGGGCGCGTGCAGCCACTCGGCGGGACCGTCGGGAAAGAGGGTTCCGTTGAGCTGATCCACCATCAGGATCAGAATGTTGGGTCGTGTCATTTTTCGGCCTCGAGCAAGGTCGTCAGGACGCGCATGGCGTGGGAAACCGCCAGTTGCGGTTCCTCAGGCGCGGACAAAGCGGCGCGGATATACAGGCCGTCGATCAGAGCGATCATGTTCTCGGCCGCTTCGACCGGGTCCTTCATCAGCGGGCGCAACGCGTGGATCAGGTTGGACCGAATCCGCGCCTGATAGATCTGCCACAGGCGCAGCGCGTCATCGTTGGTCTGGGCCAGAACGTAAAAGGTCATCCACGCGGCGATCACGTCGGGCGTAAAGCAGGACGGCGCGAAACAGGCGCGGATGATGGCCTGGGCGCGCTGGTCCGGTGCCGCGGCCTTCAGTTCGGTTCGGGCTTCGGCGCCAAAATCGCCAAGGATGCGCCGCATCGCCGCCAGAAAGATCTGGTCTTTCCCCCCGAAGTAATGGTGCGCGAGGGCGCTGGACATGCCGGCGCGTTTGGCGATCTGACTGACGGTTACATCCAGGGACTTCTTGGACCCCAACTCGGCAATCGTCGCCCTGACGATCGCATCGCGCCGGATCGGCTCCATTCCGAGTTTTGGCATAACCGCCCCCAAACCTAGTCTCAACAGAACAAACGCTAAGGGCTTTTTATTGACTCGTCAATCAATAACGTTGCCCTTGGGGGCTCCGGGGCTTTTACAGCTTGGGGGCAAGGCTTGGAGGGGTCAAGCCACTGCGGTTCAGAACGGCCTCGCGCCAGGTTATGAAACTGACCGCTGCGAGGATCAGCGTCCCCCCAGCGACGACCCAGATATCGATGCCCTCTTGAAACACAAGCGCACCTAGAAGCGTGGCCCAGATCAGCTGCAGGAAGGTGACCGGCTGGGTCACCGCGACGGGTGCAGCCTGCAAAGCCAAGGTCATGAAATAGTGCCCCGCCGTTGCAAAACTGGCGATCATGAACAGCACGCCGATGTCGCGCAGGCTGGGCGGAGTCCAGACGGCGATCGCAAAAGGGATAAGAAACAACGTCGTCCAGATCGACAGATGCGCCACAACGACCGAAGGCCGCACGTCCTGCACCATCGCTTTGGCCAGCAGGTACGACCCCCCCAACATCAGCGAGGTGCCCAGCATCGCCAGATGCCCGGCGGAAATCTCGCGGAACCCGGGTCGTAGAATGATCACAGCGCCCACGATGGCGACAAGCACGGCCGCGATACGGCGAAAGGCCATCGTCTCGCCCAGAAAAAGCGCGGCGCCCAAGGTCACATAGACCGGCGTCAGGTAGTTCATCGCAGTCACTTCCGCCAGCGGGATACGGGTCATCGCAAAGAACCACAACATGACCCCGACCGCATGTATGGCCCCACGCAGTCCAAACAAGGCGATATGCCGGCGGGTCAGATGCGTGGTCAGGATCGCCCGCATGGCTGGCAGCAGAAAGACCAGCCCCAAAGCATAACGCAGGAACGCAGCCTCAATCGGATCCATCGAGGTACCCAGAGATTTGACCAAGGCTGTCATCGCCACAAAGGACAGCCCAGCGCTGAACATCCAGAACATTCCGGCAAGAGGGCGGGATTGGGTGGCGATCGTTGTCATGGGTCCGGTTGAACACGGAAACCCGGCGACGAACAAGCCTCTACATTGCGACCAGCTTCCAGGCGATCGCCAACATGACGATACCAATCAGCACATCCAGCACCTGCCATGCCCTGGGCCTTGCGAAAATGGGAGACAGCACCCGGGACCCATATCCCAGAGAGAAGAAGAAAACGAAACTGGCGGACATGGCGCCGATGGCGAAACCCATCCGGTCTTCATACTGCGCCGAAATCGAACCGATCAGCACCACCGTGTCCAGATAGACATGCGGATTGAGCCAGGTGAAGGCCAGAACGGTCAGCAAGGCCGCGCGCAGACTTGTACGCTTCGCCTCTCCGACCTCAAGCGCGGCGCCGCCGCGCCAGGCTGACGCCAGACTGCGCAGTCCGTACCACGTCAAGAACAGCGCGCCGCCGTATCGCATCATCGGCTCGAACCACGGCGCCGCAGTTGCCAGGCTGCCGAAACCCGCGACACCTGCGGCGATCAGAATGGCGTCCGACACGGCGCATGTCAGGCACAACACAAAAACATGCTCGCGCCGGAGCCCCTGCCTGAGGACAAACGCATTCTGAGCGCCGATTGCCAGGATCAAACTGAAGCCAAGCGCAAAGCCGGCGATGACGGATGTAGACATGGACCCTCCTGTTCAGGTCTGTTGACTACGCGACAGATACGCATGTATCAAATTAAAGATAATGAGCCATAATTAGTTTTTCTAATGCACTTGGACCCACATCACCTGGCCGCGTTGGCCGCTATTCTGCGGCATGGCAGCTTTGACGCCGCCGCCGCTGAACTGGCGGTAACGCCATCTGCGATTTCGCAACGGATCAAGGCGCTGGAGGATCGGGTCGGCGTATCGTTGATTCACCGCGGCACACCCTGCACCGGAACCCCGGCTGGCTTGCGGCTTGCCCGCCATGCCGAAGACATCGGCCTGCTTGAAGCGCAACTCAATCGCGAGCTTTCGCTGGAACAGGGCACAGGCCCCACCCGAGTCAGGATCGCGGTTCCGGCGGATGTTCTTTCCACCTGGTTCATAGACGCGATGGCAGCCGTTGATGATATGCTGTTTGACCTTGTGATCGACGATCAGGATCACTCGGCTGAATGGCTGCGGCGTGGAGATGTCAGCGCTGCCATCTCGGTGGGCGGGCAGACCGTCCCGGGATGCGATTCCATTGCCCTCGGCACGCTCAGATACCTGCCGACGGCAAGCCCCGAGTTCATGGCTCGTTGGTTCTCTGGCGGAGTGAATGCTCAGAGCCTGTCGCAGGCACCCTGCCTGACCTTCAACAGGAAGGATGCCCTGCAAAAGGCCTGGATCCATGCGCAAACGGGTAGCCGGCTGTCTCCGCCGACCCACTTCCTACCCTCGTCTCACGGGTTCGTAGCCGCTGCTGCCGCAGGTTTGGGTTGGGGGATGAACCCCGCGCATCTGGTCCAAAGCGCGATCGCGGATGGCCGTCTGCGCGAGCTTGTGCCCAACACCCCGCTGGATGTGCCTCTGACCTGGCAGGTCGGGCGTATCCTTGCACCGGCGCTTTCACCGTTGACGCGAGCGGTCCGGAAAGTTGCGACGCAAGTGCTGGCAAACCCGTAACACCACGCTGTGATCGATGGCTCAGGTGGCGCGTTCCGCATCCTTCCGCTGCGGCGTGACCAGACGATAGCATGCGATTGCCGACCAGAAGCTGCACAGGGTGAGGAAAGCGACCGCCAGTGCGACCTCGTTCATATGCGCAACCGCCGCCAACCCGGCCGACCCGACAATCGCCACGAGTCTGCAAATGCTCTTGATCGCAGCAGACGCCTTGACCCGCTGTTCCTTGGGCGCGGTGTCGATGAAATACAGCTTGCGCGCACTGCCGATGCCGGTTGTCGCGACGGTCGCCACGAACAGGGCGATCGCGTGCAAGTGAACGTCGTGGTCAAGGTGCAAACAGTGAACCGCAACCAGAACGACGCCCGTCACCCCCACCATCAACGACCCGGCCACCATGACCGCCCGGTGTGACTTCATGTTCACGAGCTGCCACAGGGGCGCGGCGACCAGATAGCCGGTCGCCGACGAAATGATCAACGCCGTCAGTCCCTTGGCCGATCCATGATGCGCCTCGGCTGCGATCAATGCAAAGAACGGCACCGACAGAGAAACCCCGACCAGCGGCAGCCGCATGGTCAGATACCGTCGGAACCAGGCGAATTCGAACATGGCCCGAGCGTCCGACAGGAACTGCCCCGCCGCTCGACGACCGGTTTGCGCCTGGGGTTGCGACCGCGACAGTTCCGCAAGGGCAAGAATGGACAATCCGGACAGCACAAAGAACCCGGCAGACACCGCGATCACGGTCGAGTGACGCGAGAATGGCGGGTTGTCCGAAGTCAGATGATGCAGCGTCAGTGTCAGCCCGATGGCCCCAAGCCCCCCTGCCCCCAGTTGAAGATAGCTCATCCAGATCCGGGATTTCGAGCGCAGGTGATCCCCCCAAAGGTCAGTGAACATCAGCGCCTGGACCTCTTCGATCATGCCGATTGCAAAGAAGGCTAGGACGAAAGCCGCAGCCACCATGGGCGAGCCCCCGATCGCCGCAACCACGATGGCTGCCAGAAGGCACGCACCAATCGCGACCTCGGTCAGGGCAATGGAACGTTTCTTCTGCTGCTTCGCGGACACAGGGACCGCAAAGAACATGTCCGAAATCATGTTGCCTGCCTGACGCACGGAAACCAGCGCCCCGGCAAGAAACATGGGCATCTCCAATGAGACCGCCAGAAACGGCAAGACGATCGAAGGGCTGCCCATCGTCCACGCGACCTGGGACAGCACGCTTTGGCTTGCCAGAACCGGCACATTTCGCCGCTCCAATTCCGTGGATTTGCCTGTCATGTCCTGTCGTGCCGGCCCCGACCTGTCTGTCGCAAGGTCTCTGCCAGCTCCTTTGTGCGCGGTTCAACCCTAAGGGTATGCGCAGGACCCATATGCGCCAAGGACCAACTGCGACGCAGGCAAAAAAAGAAACCCGGCCGTGTTCGGCCGGGCTCCAAAAACAACCGAGTGCGACGCTTAGAGTTGCGCCATCACCTCGTCGGTGGCCTCGAAATTGGTGGTCACGCGCTGAACGTCGTCATCGTCTTCTAGCGCCTCGACCAGCTTCATCAGGCGCTGCATGTCCTCAAGGCCCAGTTCGGTGGTGGTCGTGGGTTTCCACACCAGCTTGGTGGATTCAGATTCACCCAGAGCCGCCTCGAGCGCACTGGACACTTCGTTCAGGTCGGTATCCGCACACCAGATGATATGACCGTCTTCCGAGCTTTCCACATCCTCGGCCCCAGCCTCGATGGCCGCCTCGAAGATCGTGTCGGCATCGCCCGCCGATGCGGGATAAATCACTTCGCCCTTCCGGTCGAACATGAACCCGACCGAGCCGGTCTCGCCCAGGTTTCCGCCATTCTTGGAAAAGGTCGAACGCACGTTCGACGCAGTGCGGTTGCGGTTGTCGGTCATCGCCTCGACGATCACGGCCACACCGTTGGGACCGTAGCCTTCGTACCGGATTTCTTCGTAATCCTCACCGTCGCCCGCCTGGGATTTCTTGATCGCGCGTTCGATCACGTCCTTCGGCACCGAGTTCGACTTGGCCTCTTTGACCGCCAGACGCAAGCGCGGGTTCTTGTCGGGATCGGGGTCGCCCATCTTGGCGGCCACGGTGATCTCTTTCGACAGCTTGGAAAACAGCTTGGACCGCGCGGCGTCCTGGCGCCCCTTGCGGTGCTGGATGTTGGCCCATTTTGAGTGGCCTGCCATGTTGCGTCCTCGTAATCGTGATTGCGTATTCGGCGCACATATAGACTTTTGCGGGGCAAAGGATCAAGACACCCGCTTGCTCGTGCAGTCAGCGCGTTTATGGTGGCCCAATGACGACAGATCAGATCATTCTCTTTGCACTCTTTATTACGGTATTCGGTCTGCTGCTTTGGGGGCGGTTCCGCTATGACCTTGTGGCGTTTGCCGCCTTGATGGTCGGCGTGATCCTGGGCGTTGTTCCGGTTGACAAAGCCTTTGCAGGGTTCGGCCATCCGGCCACGATCATCGTGGCGCTGGTGCTTGTGGTCTCGGCCGGGTTGGTGCGGTCGGGTGCGGTGTTCCTGATCACCCGCACGCTGGTCGATGCCTCGCGGGGTCTGGGTGCGCATATCGCGCTGATGGGCGGGATCGGAGCGGTTCTGTCCGCCTTCATGAACAACGTGGCGGCGCTTGCGCTGCTGATGCCTGTCGACATTCAGACCGCGCGCAAGGCGGGGCGTTCAGTTGGGCTGACGCTGATGCCGCTGAGCTTTGCCACCATTCTGGGCGGCATGGCCACGTTGATCGGCACACCGCCCAACATCATCATCGCGTCGATCCGACAGGAAACCCTGGGCGAGCCGTTCCACATGTTCGATTTCGCCCCGGTTGGCGGGCTGGCGGCCATCGCAGGTCTGGCCTTCGTCGCCCTGATCGGCTGGCGACTGATCCCCAACCGCGGCGAACAGACCGAGAGTTCGGAAACGCTGGCGGAATATATCGCTGAACTGACAATCCCGGCTGAGTCTCCCCATATCGGCAAGCGCGTCGCCGAGCTGGACGAGGTCGCCGAGAAATCCGACGTCGCCATCATCGGCCTGATCCGGGACGGCAAGCGCCGCTATGGCCGCGCAGCAAACGCGATCCTTCAGGAAGGCGACGCGCTGGTGCTGGAAGCCAGCCCCGAGGCGCTGGACGAGTTCCGTGCCGCGCTGAACCTGGATTTCTCGGATGCCCGCCGGCAAGAGCTGCTGACCGCGGCCGGCGACGGGTTGGAGGTGATCGAAGTCGTCGTACCCGAAAGCGCCCGCATCAATGGCCGAACGGCACAGGGGCTGGGGCTGGCCTGGCGGCAGAACACGATCCTGATGGGCATTTCCCGCCAGGGCCGGCGCATCACCCAACAGGTCCGCAAGACCGAGGTACAGCCGGGCGACATCCTGCTGTTGCTGTGCCCGCGCGACCGGGGCGCGGACGTGACCGAGTGGCTCGGCTGCCTGCCTCTGGCCCAACGCGGCCTGAACGTGACCGCGAATGACAAAGCGTGGCTGGCCATCGGCCTGTTCGCCGCTGCCGTTCTGGCCGCCAGCATCGGGCTGATCTATCTGCCGATCGCGCTGGGGCTGGTGGTGATCGCTTATGTGCTGACCAAGATCATCCCGATCACCGAGATCTACAATCAGATCGAATGGCCGGTCGTGGTCCTGCTGGGCTCGATGATCCCGCTGGGCAGCGCGCTGGAAAGCTCGGGCGGGACGGAACTGATCGCGAACGCGCTGGTCCAACTGACCGACGGCCTGCCGGCATGGGCCATCCTGACGGTTCTGATGGTCGTGACCATGACGCTGTCGGACGTGCTGAACAACACAGCAACCGCCATCGTGGCCGCGCCGGTGGGCATCCAGATGGCGCGCACGCTCGAGGTTTCACCCGATCCGTTCCTGATGACGGTGGCGGTGGCCGCCTCGGCGGCGTTCCTCACCCCGATCGGGCACAAAAACAATACGCTGGTGCTGGGGCCCGGCGGCTATCGTTTTGGCGACTATTGGCGTATGGGCCTGCCGCTGGAAATTCTGATCGTGGCGGTTTCGGTCCCGGCGATCCTCGTGTTCTGGCCGCTGTGAGGGCTTGCGTGACTGCCGGACCGCGCGCTAAGGGCAGCGCATGAAACGCTTTCTGATCCTGCAGCTGCGCCCCGAGACCGATGCCTCGGACGCCGAATATGCCTCGATCCTGAACCGGTCCGGGCTGACACCCGAGCGTACCCACCGCATCCGTCTGGATTCCGAGGCCCTGCCCGAAGGTCTTGACGTGACCGACTATGCTGGCGTGATCGTGGGCGGCGGGCCGGGCTGCGTCAGCGACGACCCGGCCAGCAAATCTCAGATGGATGCCCGAATCGAGGGCGCGATCATGGGGCTGATGCCGCAGATCACGGCGCACGATCATCCTTTCATGGGCTGCTGCTATGGCCTGGGCATTCTGGCCGCGCATCTGGGCGCGCCGGTCAGCAAGGACCGCTATGGCGAGCCGGTCGGCCCGTCGCGCTGCCACCTGACCGAGGATGGCGCCCGCGACCCGCTGACCGCCGGGCTCGAGCCCGACTTCGATGCCTTCGTCGGTCACAAAGAGGCAGTGCAGGCCCTGCCCGCGGGCTGCGTGCATCTGGTCGCGTCAGACCCCTGCCCGTTCCAGATGATCCGCTGGGGCCAGAATGTCTATGCCACGCAGTTCCACCCCGAAGCCGACGCCAAGGACTTTGAGCAGCGCATCCACATCTACAAGGACCACGGCTATTTCCGTCCCGAGGACGCCCAGCCGCTGATCGAACGCTGCCACGCGGCCGAGGTCACGCAGCCCGGCGAAATCCTGCGCCGTTTCGCCCAGCGCTACGGGTGACCCAACGGCGCGGTTGCCTGACCGGGGACCGCGCGCTTAGGTTGGACCGAAACGACTTTGGGAGGGGTTGTTTTGGATCTTCTGATAAACGTGGGCCTGCCGGTTTCGCTGGCCATCATCATGCTGTCTTTGGGCATCGGGCTTGAGGCGGCGGATTTCCGGCGCGTGATCAGTCGGCGTTATCCGTTTGCGATCGGCGCGGTCTGCCAGGTCGTTCTGCTGCCGGTCGCGGCCTTTGCCACGGTCAAAATGTTTGCCCTGCCGCCGGCAATTGCGGTCGGGTTCATGCTGCTCAGCTTTTGCCCGGGCGGCGTCACCAGCAACATCCTGTCGAAACTGGCGAAGGCCGATGTGGCGCTGTCGGTCAGCCTGACGGCGGTGATCAGCCTGCTGTCGATCGTCACGGTGCCGGTTCTGGCGGCCTGGTCGATCGACCACTTCATGGGCGAGGACGCACCTGAAGTGTCGATCAGCGGTCTTGCGCTGGCGATGTTCCTGATCACTACACTGCCCGTCGCCATCGGCGTTGGCCTGCGCCATTTTGCAACCGGTTTTGCCAACCGGATCGACGGCCCCCTTTCGAAACTGGCCACCATCCTGTTCGTGTTGATCGTGATCGCCGCGCTGGCTGGAAACTGGCAGCTGTTCGTCGACAATCTGGGCATCATGGGCGCCGGGCTGATCTCGCTGAACCTCGCGCTGCTGCTGATCGGGTTGGGGCTGGCGCGGGCGGCGAAACTGTCGTGGAATGAGGCCAAGACCATCTCGATCGAAACCGGCATCCAGAACTCGACCCTGGGCATCACGCTGGCGGCCCTGATCACCGGAACCGAAAGCGGCTTCAGCCCGCTGGCCCTGCCCTCGGCCGTCTACGGGATCACCATGTACGCCGTCGCGATCCCCTTCATCGCCTGGTACCGCAACCGCTGAAAGGACAGAGCATGACCGAAAACACTGCTGATGCGATCGTCGTGGGCGGCGGGCTGGCCGGGCTGGCCGCGGCAGCCGAACTGGGTGACCGCGGCAAGAAGGTGATCGTGCTGGACCAGGAACCCGAGCATTTCCTGGGCGGTCAGGCATTCTGGAGCCTTGGCGGCCTGTTCATGGTCGACACGCCCGAGCAGCGCCGTATGGGTATCCGCGACAGCCGCGACCTGGCCCTGCGCGACTGGATGGGCAGCGCCCAGTTCGACCGGGACGAGGACGCCTGGCCCCGCAAATGGGCCGAGGCCTATGTCGAATTCGCCGCCGGCGAGATGCGCCCCTGGCTGCACCAGATGGGCCTGCGCTGGTTTCCCGTGGTCGGCTGGGCGGAACGCGGCGGGTCCTATGCCGACGGTCACGGCAACTCGGTCCCGCGGTTCCATATCACCTGGGGCACCGGCCCGGGTGTGCTGGAGCATTTCATCCGCCGGGTCCGCGAGCATGTCAGCGCCGGCCTGATCCAGTTGAAGTTCCGCCATCAGGTCAGCCACATCATCATGCAGAACGGCGAGGCCAAGGGCGTCTCGGGTGAGGTTCTGGCCGATGACGCGGCCCAGCGCGGCGGCAAGACCAACCGCGACGAAGTGGGCGAGTTCGAGGTCTATGCCCCGTCGGTCATCGTCACTTCGGGCGGGATCGGCGGCAATTTCGAGATGGTGCGCCAGAGTTGGCCCCGCGACCGCCTGGGCGAACCGCCCAAGGACATGGTGGCGGGCGTGCCCTTCCACGTGGATGGTCGGATGATCGCGATCAGTGAAAAGGCCGGCGGCCACGTGATCAACGGCGACCGAATGTGGCACTACACCGAAGGCGTGCGCAACTGGGACCCGATCTGGCCCGCGCATGGTATCCGCATCCTGCCCGGCCCCAGCTCCATGTGGTTCGATGCGCGCGGCAACCGGCTGCAGCCCCCCTGCCTGCCCGGGTTCGATACGCTGGGCACCCTGCGCGAGATCCTGAAAACCGGCTATGAATACAGTTGGTTCGTCCTGACCCAGAAGGTCATCAAGAAGGAATTCGCCCTGTCCGGGTCTGAACAGAACCCCGATTTCACCTCGGGCAGTTGGAAGGAAGTGATCCGCCAGCGGGTCCTGTCGGGGTCGAAGGCCACCGGGCCGGTCGAGGCGTTCAAGGAAAAGGGCGAGGATTTCGTCGTCGCCAACACGCTAACCGAGCTGGTGAACGGGATGAACCATCTGGGCGGCGGCCTGATCGACGAGGCGCATCTGCGCGCCCAGATCGAAGCCCGCGATTCACAGGTGGACAATCCGTTCTCGAAAGATGCGCAGATGATGGCGATCTTGGCGGCGCGGAACTATCGCGGTGACAAGCTGATCCGCACCGCCAAACCGCACAAGTTCCTTGATCTGAAAAACGGCCCGCTGATCGCGGTCAAGCTGCATGTGCTGACCCGCAAGACGCTGGGCGGCTTGCAGACCAATCTGGACAGTCAGATGATCGGCGCCGATGGCCAGGTGGTGCCCGGCCTGTTCGCGGCCGGCGAAGTCGCGGGGTTCGGCGGCGGGGGCTATCACGGCTACAACGCGCTCGAGGGCACGTTCCTGGGCGGATGCATCTTCTCGGGCCGCAATGCCGGGCGGTCGAGGGCCGTCGCCTGACGGCCCTTGGGCATTATTGGTCGCGGCGGAACTGCAGAACCGGTTCACCTGCCGCATCGAGCAGAACCAGAGTGTCCCCGCGCTGAACAAAGCTTGCGACCTTTGGCAGAGCGGCAAGGAATTCCCGCTCAACCTCGTCCAGCGGCGGCGGGCAGGCCATCAGAGTGGCGGCCATGTTGTCGGGGAAGGAAATCGACTTGCCCGATATCTCGGCCTGTCCGCTGAACCGGTTGCAACCGCCTGTTCCCCCAAAGGCTCCGCCCTCGGCAAAGGTAATCTGCGGGCGTTTCTCGGTGTCCAGCGCAACGCCGTTCACCTCGGTTGCGGTCCATTGCGTGTTCTCAAGCATCGCCGCACCCCGTTCCTGCACCTTGACCATGACCAGATCGACCGAGTTTCCGGCGTCGTTGGTCAGAACCGGGTAAGCGGTATCGGTGGTGAACAGCAGCTTACCGTCCTGATGCACCGAGGCTCGCACCACATAGCGGTGCCGATCCTGAACCAACGCGTCGTCATAAGTCAGCTCGAACTGGGCAGGCACGCCCGTCAAAGCATAGCGCTGCGCAGCCAGCGTGACGGCTGGCGCGTCAGCCAGTGAAACGTCCTGCAGTTCGACGAACAGGGTTGCCCCGGGCGGAACCGCGATACGTTCGCGATATGTGGCTGTTCCCTCGACGGTCCCCGCCTGGGCGGCGCCCCACACGGCTGCCCACAACGCGGTTCCTGCCAGCAGGCTTTTTGCGGTTTGCATTGTCCGATCCCTTTGTCACCAGTTTCCAGCACAAAAGATCGGGACATCAGCGCGATTTACAAGGTTTTTCAGTTCCAAGCGGCAAATTCGTGCCGGAGATCAAAGCGGCCAGAGGAAGGGGATGATCAGCGAAGCCAGCAATCCAACCGTCAGGTTCAGCGGAATCCCGACCTTCATGAAGTCCGTGAACCGGTACCCGCCGGGGCCGTAGACCATCATGTTGGTCTGATACCCGATCGGCGTTGCAAACGAGGCCGAAGCCGCGACCATCACCGCAACCACCAGCGGCCGCGGATCCACCCCCACAGCCTGCGCCAGACCGATGGCGATCGGCGTCACGACAACCGCCACCGCGTTGTTCGAGACCAGTTCCGTCAGCACAGAGGTCAGCAGATAGATCGCCCAGACGATGAGGAACGGCGGCAGGTTGGCAAAGGACGGTGCAATCGCGTTGGCGATCAGGGTAACCGCACCCGAGCTGTCCAGCGCAGCCCCGATCGCCAGCATGGCAAAGATCAGCGCTAGCAGACGGCCTTCGACAAAGGAAAACGCCTCGTCCGCGTCGATGCATCGCGTCAGCAGCACAACCGCAACCGCCAGAATCGACAGCAGGAAAATCGGCGCCACGCCGAGCGCCGCCAACACCACGATCCCAATCAGCGCAGCAATCGCGATCGGAGCATGACCGCGCCGGAAGGCGCGGGCCGATGGCTGGGTGACGTCGACCATGTCCATGTCGGCAGCCAGTTTGCTGATATCGGCCGGCGAGCCTTCAAGCAGCAGCGTATCACCAACCCGGACGACCAGATCGTCAAGTTGCCCCCCGATATTCTGATTTCGTCGGTGCACGGCCAAGACGTAAACCCCATAGCGACGACGCAGCCGCAACGCACCCAATGTGCGCCCGACCATGCGACAACCGGGGGTGATCAGAACCTCAACCGTACGTGTTTCGACCGCCGAAACTTGATCAACGCGCTTGAGTTCCTTGTTGCTTTGCAGGCTCAGCAGCTCGGTCATTTCCGTGCGCAACACCACGCGGTCACCGACCTTCAGTTCGACCCCTTTCAGGTTCCGCCGCAATGACTCGTCGCCGCGGATCACGTCGATGAGCCGCACACCCGGACGTTTGAACAGCTGCACGCCGGTCACTTCACGGCCAATCAGGTTGCTGTCGGGCGGAATGACCGCCTCGGTGAAGAATTTCATCTTCGACCGATCGCTGAGCATGGTTGCCATGCTGTCACGTTCAGGCAGAAGGCGCGGCGCGATGAAGCGCAGGTAAATCATGCCGTAAATGACAAGAATGATGCCCAACGGCGTGACCTCGAAAATCGTGAAGGCCGGCAGGCCCTGTGCCCTTGCCACACCATCGACCAACAGGTTCGTCGAGGTTCCGATCAGGGTCAGCGTCCCGCCGAGAATCGCAGCGTAGCTGAGCGGGATCAGCAGCTTCGACCCTGAAATATTCAGCGTGCGGGCAATCTGGATGAACACCGGGATCATCACGACGACGACGGGCGTGTTCGACACGACCGCCGAGGCCAGGACGACAAATGCCATCAGCAAACCGATGGCAATGCGCGGGTTGACCTGCGCCTGTTTCTGCGCCGTCGCTGTAAAGGCGTGCAGGGCACCGGTCCGGACGAGGGCGCCCATGATGATGAACATCGCCGCGATGGTCCAGGGCGCCGGGTTCGACAGAACCGCCAGTGCGCTTTGGTAGGGAAGCACGCCGGTGACCAGCATCACCGAAACGCCGCCTATGGCAACGACCTCGGTCGGATAGACCTCGCGCATGAACATGATGAACATGCCCGCAACAACCGCCAGCGCAAGTATCGCGCTGCCCATATCTGACAATTGAAGGAGTTGCATTCGTGGTGTTCTGTCCGAAACCTGTCCCGGCCCAAGCGCCTGTGGATCAGTTTCACGTATTGCAGGCCGCAGAGCAAGCCTGACGTGCGTTCACGGTGCTGCCTGCTGCAGGCGCCCGCCAACCCGGACCATGCTGATCGTCTTGGCTTGCCCGTCACGGTCATCAGTTTCTACGAAAACGCCGCTTAGCGTCGCTTCGCCATTGGCCGGGGTGAACCGAGCCTTGGGCATCCCTGTGATGAAGCGGCGCATCGGCTCCTGCTTGTCCATTCCGATCACCGAGTCATAGTCGCCGCACATGCCCGCATCGGTCAGGTAAGCGGTGCCGCCGGGCAGGATCTGGGCATCGGCGGTCGGAACATGGGTATGGGTTCCCACGACAAGGCTGGCGCGTCCGTCGCAGTAGTGGCCCATGGCCATCTTCTCCGAAGTCGCCTCGCAATGCATGTCCACGATGATGGCATGCGCCTGACCGCCCCGCGGGTGAGACTTCAGGATCGGTTCCACCGCCGAGAACGGATCGTCGAACGGCCGTTTCATGAACACCTGTCCCAGCACCTGAACCACCAACACCTTGCGTCCGCCCGGCGCGGTGAACAGTCGATGTCCGCGACCGGGAGCACCCTTGGCGAAATTAACAGGGCGCACGATCCGGGGTTCGCGTTCGACGAATTGCAGCATGTCTTTCTGGTCGAAAGCGTGGTCGCCCAACGTCAGACAATCTGCGCCTGACTCCAACAGCAGCTTGGCATGATCGCCGGTCAACCCCATGCCGTTCGAGGCATTCTCGCCGTTGACCACCACGAAATCCAGCCGCCACTCGTCGCGCAGACGGGGCAGATGCTGTTGAACGGCGGCGCGGCCCGCGCGCCCCATCACGTCACCCAGGAACAAGATTCTCATATCGCGGTCCTAGGCCCTGCAAACGGCAATAACAAGGCGGAACGATGCAATTCGCGGGCCGCATGCGGGTTGAATTCCGGTGGAAACCTGCAATTCTGGCGCAACCGGTTTTTTCACTCGGAGATTTCGATGAAACGCATAGTCCTGACCGCAACTGTCTCTCTCGCTATATCGGGCAGCTTTGCTCACGCGACGACCAAGACCACAATGGCAAATCCGGCCGCGACCTTCTGCATCGAAAACGGCGGCGAATATCATATCCGCAAAAACACCGATGGATCGGAATACGGCGTGTGCATCCTTGAGGATGGAACCGAGGTTGATGCCTGGGACTATCTGCGGAGCCACTTTGAGAACTGACGCCTAAAACGTCAGGACCCTGGTCTCGGTAACGATCATGTCCAGCGGCTGGTCCGTCGGTTCCAGCGGCAGGGATTCGGCCTGTTGCGCGTCGAAGGCGAAACCGATGGCCAATGTGGGACGTTTGGCGCGCAGCCCTTCAAGCGTGCGGTCATAAAACCCGCCCCCATAGCCCAATCGCCCGCCTTGCGGATCGAATGCCACAAGGGGCACGATCAGGATTTCAGGGTCAAAATAGTCGTCCGTCTCGGGCACCTTGGCGCCAAATGGACCATCTTTCAGCGGCCCTTCGGGTGTCCAGCGCGAAAACCGCAGAGGCCGTCCGGCGCCTTGGATGACCGGAACACCCACGGGACCATAGGCTGCGGCCTCGGCCATCGCGGGCAGAGGGTCGATTTCGGTGCGGATCGGCATGTAGCCAGTCAGCGGAACCCCACGAAATCCGGCCAGCACCTCGGACAGGCGGCCCGCGGCGGCCGGCGGCCCCGCGTCAAAGGCCGCTTTGCGTCGGGCAAAGGCAGCCTTGCGCGCTGCGGCCTTGATTTCGGTCAGATCGGTCACAGCAGCACCACGCTTGCAAGCCCTAGAAAGATGAAGAACCCCATCACATCCGTCGTCGTCGTAACGAAGGTTCCCGAGGCCAATGCCGGGTCTACACCCAGGCGATCCAGCACCACCGGTACTACCGTACCCGCGAACCCGGCGATGATCATGTTCACGACCAAGGCGGAACCGATCACGACACCCAGCAGCGGGGATTCAAACCACATCATCCCCACCGTCCCCAGAACGATGGCGAAACACAGCCCATTCAACATGCCCACCAGCAATTCTCGGCGGATGACTCGCGCCACGTTCGAGCCCGTCAGGTCGCGGGTCGCCAACGCCCGTACGGCAACGGTCAGCGACTGTGTTCCGGCGTTGCCACCCATCGAGGCAACGATGGGCATCAGAATTGCCAGCGCCACGATCTGCTCGATTGCCGCCTCGAACTGTGAAATCACCAGCGAGGCACAAATGGCGGTACACAGGTTGACCGTCAGCCAGGGCAAACGACGACGACTGGTTGCTGCAACACTGTCTGAAATCGAGCTGTCATCACTGACACCTGCCAGTCGCAGCATGTCTTCCTCGATTTCTTCATCCAGAACGGCCATCGCGTCGTCAATCGTGATGACCCCGACCAGCCGTTTGTCACTGTCCACCACCGGCGCGGAAATCAGGTGGTATTGGTTGAAAGCATAGGCAACGTCTTCTTCATCCTGATCGACCGGGATGATGTGGAACTCGTCCTCGGCGATGTCCTGCAACTTGGTATCGCGCCGCGCGGCCATCAACTTGCCCAACATGACTTGCGCCACCGGCTTCAGCCGCGGATCGACCAGAACAACGTGATAAAACTGCTCGGGCAGATCATCCTGCGAGCGCATGTAGTCGATTGCCTGCCCCACCGTCCAATGATCGGGAGCCATGACCACTTCGCGCTGCATCAGTCGGCCTGCCGAGTTCTCGGGATAGGCCAGCGCCTGCAGGGCCGCGATCCGTTCCGAGGCCTCAAGGGCCTCCAGCACCGCTTCCTGCTGCGGCTCCTCCAGATCCTCCAGAAGGTCCACGACATCGTCGCTTTCCATCTCTCGTACGGCCTCGGCCAGAACGTCGGGCCGCAGAACTCCAATGACCTCTTCGCGGACGGATTCGTCCAGTTCAGACAGAATGTCCCCGTCGAATTCCCGGTCATACAGGCGGATCAGCCGCGCCCGGTCGTAGGGGTTGATCTGTTCCAGAAGGTCGGCAATATCGGCCGCGTGCAGCGGCTCCATCAGCTCGATCAGCTTCTCGCGATCCTCGACATCCACGGCGTAAAGGATTGCGGCCACCGTTCGCCGGTCCAGCGCATAGACGTCATCATCGCGGGAGGGGTCGGTTCTGTTGTCTTCGGTGCCGGTCGTCATGCGCTGCCCCTTGTTCTGGGAATTGGCCCCTAAATAGAAGAAGCTGCTACCGGAAAACAATGACAATGGTGCGATTTACCCGCATCTTTCACATGCCTATGCTGCAAGCCGGATTCACCAAGGCGGAGATCACGGCGGATGGCGCAAAAGACGCTTCTGACAGGGCGCGTACTGAGTTTCGAACACTCCCCCTTCGAAACGCAACCGGATCAGGCGGTCCGGCTGCACGAAGCCGTTCTGATCGAGGGCGGGAAAATCCGGGAGTTGGGAAGTACCGCTGATTTGCAAACCGCGCACCCCGAGGCGGCCATTCATCACCATGGCGAAAACCTGATCCTGGCTGGTTTCATCGACCCCCATGTCCACTACCCCCAGACGGCGATGATCGCGAGTTGGGGCAAACGGCTGATTGATTGGCTGAACACCTACACTTTTCCAGAAGAGATGAAGTTCGGTGATGCAGACTACGCTGCCGAGATTTCGAACCGATATCTTGACCTGACCGCCGCACACGGCACCACGACCATGTGCAGTTTCTGCACCATTCATCCCGAAAGCGTCGATGCCTTTTTCACGGCCGCCCAGCAGCGCGGTCAGCGTGTCGTGGCCGGGAAGACCTGCATGGACCGCAACGCGCCCGAAGGTCTTCGGGACACGGCCCAAACAGCCTATGACCAGTCGAAGGCTCTGATCGGAAAATGGCAAGGTGTCGACCGGATTTCCTATGCGATCACGCCGCGGTTTTCCCCGACCTCGACCCCCGAACAACTTGAGGCGATGGGTGCGCTGTGGGCAGAACACCCAGATTGCCTCATGCAGACGCATCTCAGCGAGCAGACGGACGAAATCGAATGGGTTCGGTCGCTGTTCCCCGAGGCGCGCGACTACTTGGACACCTATGAAAAATTCGGACTGCTCGGCGCGAACGGCCTCTATGGTCACGTGATCCATCTGGAACCGCGCGAGCGAGACCGCCTGCGTGAGGTCGATGCGTCGCTGATCCATTGCCCCACCTCGAACACTTTCATCGGTTCGGGTCTGTTCGATTTGCACGGGCTGATGCGGGATGGCCATCGTATCGGCCTGGCAACCGACACCGGCGGCGGGTCCAGCTTTTCCATGTTGCGGACCATGGCGGCCGCCTATGAAATCGGCCAATTGCGCGGACATCCGCTGCACCCGGCGCAACTGCTGTGGCTGGGCACCGCAGGCTCGGCCCGGTCGCTGCGGATGGACGACCGCATCGGCAATATCGCCCCCGGAATGGAGGCGGACCTGATCGTGCTCGACCTCGCCTCGACCCCCGCGATTGCCCAGCGAGAGGCCAATGCCGAGTCCCTTTGGGAGGCGGTGTTCCCGACAATAATGATGGGAGATGACCGCGCCATCGCCGATGTGTGGATCGGCGGACGGCGCGTTTCGACCTGAAGGCAGATCAGCCCTGCAATGCGAGGGCCAACCTGTTCTGCCGTTCGATCGCGCGCGGCAGGTCGAATGTGGCAATGTTGCCGTCCCGGACGACCTGTCGCCCCTCGACAAACAGGTGTTTGACGTGCACCGGACCTGCCAGCAGCAAGGCGGCCGGGTCCCAACTGCCCGCGCATTCCACACCCCTTGTGTCCCAAACAGCGATATCCGCGCGTTTGCCCGGCATCAGGCGGCCGCAGTCCGGCCGGTTCAGCACGTCCGCCCCACCCCGCGTCGCGATTTCCAGAGCTTCGCGCGCCGACATGGCATCGGCACCGTTCGCCACACGTTGCAGTAGCATCGCCTGCCGCGCCTCGGCCATCAGGTTGCCGCTGTCGTTGCTTGCGGAACCGTCAACGCCCAAGCCAACCCTTACCCCGTTGTCACGCATCGCGCGCACCGGCGCGATCCCCGAGCCCAAACGGCAATTCGAACAGGGACAGTGCGCCACCCCGGTGCGTGACCGTGAGAACAGGTCTATCTCTGCCCCGTCCAGCTTCACGCAATGGGCGTGCCAGACATCGGGGCCGGTCCAGCCAAGTTCCTCGGCATACTGGCCGGGTCGACAGCCGAACTGGGACTCTGAATACAGGATATCCTCGTCGTTTTCCGCCAGATGGGTGTGCAGCATGACCCCCTTGTCCCGTGCCAGCAGTGCGGCGTTGCGCATCAGATCCCGACTGACCGAGAAGGGCGAACAGGGCGCAAGTCCAACCCTGCACATTGAGCCTTCGGACGGGTCATGGAACGCATCGACCACACGGATCATGTCATTCAGGATATCGGCCTCGGCCTCGACCAACGTATCGGGCGGCAGACCGCCGTCGCTTTCGCCGATGCTCATCGCGCCGCGGGTCGGATGGAACCGCAGCCCCACCTCTGCAGCGGCCGCGATCGTGTCATCCAAGCGTGACCCATTCGGATACAGGTACAGATGGTCGGAACTGAGCGTGCAGCCCGACAAGGCCAACTCGGCCAGACCGATCTGAGCCGAAGTGAACATCTCGTCGGGACCGAACCGCGCCCAGATTGGATAGAGCGTCTGCAGCCAGCCAAAGAGCAGCGCATCCTGGCCCGCCGGAACAGCTCGGGTAAGTGTCTGGTAGAGATGGTGGTGGGTATTGACCAATCCCGGCGTCACGACACAGCCGCTGAGGTCATGCACCTCTCCGTCGGTGGTCAAACCTTGGCCGATGCGGGCAATTTGCCCGTCACGGATCAGCAAATCGGCGCTGGCCAATTCTTGCCGGTTGTCGTCCATGGTTAGGATCGCTTCGGCGTTTCTAAGAAGGATTTCGGGCATCTCGCACTCCTGCATCTGCCCGCCTCATGCCAGAAATGCGTGTGCCGGTGGAAAACGGGCGCAAGAACCGACGCTCTGACCCTAGTCAATCGCGGTCGCAGCGGCAACCGTCGTCAGAAGTCGCGCAGAATCTCGAGGGCCGCGGCGTGGATCTCAGGGTTCGCAGCCGCCAGTGCCCGCCCCCCCTGATGGGCAGGCCCGCCCTGCCAGTCGGTCACGACGCCACCGGCCGCCTCGATCACCGCGATCGGGGCCTGAATGTCATACGCGTTCAGTCCAGCCTCGATCACCAGGTCGACCTGCCCGGCCGCCAGCAGCGCGTATGCGTAGCAGTCCATGCCGTAGCGTGTCAGTTGCACCTGTCCGGCCACGGCGCGAAAGGCGTCTCCTTCGGCTGTCGTGCCAACTTCGGGGAATGTCGTGAACAGAATTGCGTCCCGCAAGGCATCCGTCCGACGGGTCGCCAAGCTGGTTCTGCCCAGAGGACCGGCCATGAACGCACCGTCTGCATGACCCACAAACCGTTCGCCGATATAGGGTTGGTCAATCACCCCCATGATCGGCCCGCTATCGTCGCCTAGCGCGATCAGAACGCCCCATGTCGGTGTGCCGCTGACAAAACCGCGGGTGCCGTCGATCGGGTCCAACACCCAGGTTCGCCCCGATTTGCCTTCGACCGCACCGTACTCCTCGCCCAAGATGCCGTCGTCGGGGCGCAACTCGGCCAGAACGGATCGCATGGCCTGCTCGGCTTCGCGATCGGCCACGGTCACAGGGTCATACCCGCCTTGCAGCTTGTTTGAGGTTTCAAGATTCGACTGGCGAAAATACGGCAAAATGGCCGCACGCGCCGCGTCGGCCATTTTCTCGGCAACTTCAAGGTCACTTGCAGAGGCTTTGGTCATGCGCCACTGGTGCGCTCAGCCCTGTGCGAAGTCAAGCCCCGGTCTCAGGCCACGTCGCTGAGAACGCGCGCAAGCTCAAACAGGCGCCGGCGCTGGTTTTCCGGGATCGCGTAGTAGGACCGAACCAGATCCAACGCTTCCTTGTCGCCCATCAGATCAGCAGGAACCGATTTCTTGCCCGAGTCTTCCTTTTGGGCGTCCTCCAGACCTTCAAAGAAAAAGCTGACCGGAACGTCCAGAGCTTCAGCAATGTCCCACAGGCGTGAGGCGCTGATGCGGTTGGCCCCGGTTTCGTATTTCTGGATCTGCTGGAATTTGATACCGACCTGCTGTGCCAGCTGCTGCTGCGTCATGCCAATCAACCAGCGGCGATGCCGTACGCGCTTGCCCACATGGACATCGACGTGATGGGTCATTGGTATTCTCCTCTGTTACACACAACCGCCCGGGAAAACGCTAACTGAACCATGACCGCACACTAGCGAGACGCTTGTAAAGAACTCTCTAATACGGAACGTGCCCCCCGAAACAGCACTGACAAGCAATATTGCCGCTTTTTGGAAAATTTTCAAGATGGTTGAATCTGCGCGCCTGAAGGAAGGTTTACGGTTGTGCACGATTTGGCCTGTGCGACAAAGACGCCCCGGCCATTCCCTTCCGGAATGATTGACAAGTCAGGGGCGGCCCCGATCAATGGCACCAACATGGAGATTTGAGATGCTGGCCTACCAGATCCAGTCTGCCGGAGAGCAGGCCAAATTGCACGAGTTACCCGTTCCCGCACCCGCCGAAGACCAGATCCGCGTGGCCATTCGCGCCTGCGGGCTGAACTTTGCCGATCTTCTGATGCAGAAGGGCACGTACCAGGATACGCCAGCGGCCCCTTTCACATTGGGGCTTGAGGTTGCGGGGGTCGTAGACGCGATCGGCGCAGGGGTCAGCCATCTGAAACCCGGAGACCGGGTCGCGGTTTACTCAGGCCAGGGTGGATTGGCGCAATACGGGGTTTTTGACGCCGACCGAGCCGTACTCATCCCCCAGTCGTGCAGCTTTGAAGACGCGGCGGCCATCCAGATCGCCTACGGAACCAGCCATATGGCGCTGGACCATCGGGCGCGGCTGCAGACGGGCGAGACCCTCTTGGTGACCGGTGCCGCCGGCGGGGTCGGGCTGACGGCGGTCGAGATTGGCAAGCTTATGGGCGCGACGGTGATCGCACAGGCCCGGGGCGCCGATAAACTGGCGGTCGCCCGCGCGGCCGGGGCCGATCACCTGATCGACGCGGACGAAGATCTGCGCGAGCGCGTGCTGGCATTGGGCGGCGCAGACGTTGTCTATGACGCCATCGGTGGCGATGTATTCAAGGCTGCCTTCCGGGCGACCAATCCCGAAGGCCGCCTGCTGCCGATAGGTTTTGCCGGCGGCGAAGTCCCGCAGATACCGGCCAATCACTTGCTGGTGAAGAACCTGACCGTGATCGGGTTCTACATCGGTGGCTATCTGAGGTTCCGGCCCGAGGTCGTTCGCACCAGCTTTGAGACCCTCTTCGCCTGGCATGCCGAGGGACGCATCCGGCCCCATATCAGCCATACCCTGCCGTTGTCCGAAGTGGCGCAGGGCATGGCTCTGCTCAAGGAACGAAAGTCGACCGGGAAAGTCGTCATCACGATCTGACCGGATCAGCCCACCACGGCGCGCAGCGGTGTTCCGCCAAGCATGTGGAAGTTCTGCCGCACCAGCGCGGCGAGGGCCTCAACCACTTCGCCGCGCCCCTGATCGCCTCCGTAAAGGTTGATCATATGCGCCGGCAATTCGGGCAGAACCCCACCTGAATCGATCTTCTCCAGATGTGCCGCCTCGGTCCCCTCAAGCATGGCGTGGACGGCGAGGTCCGCGCTGACGGTTGCCTCGATCGTGCGGTCGTTCTCGGTTTCGACCGACAGCTCCCATGGAATGCCTGCTGCATCCAAGGCGGCAATGACCTGAGGCCGGAAAAGGCAGCGCCGACCCAGCGCCAAAGGAAGCGGCCGGCGCCGCCAAGCCGAGCCTCCTGACGCGCCGATCCAGCGCAGAGGCAGCTCTGCAATGGTTTCACCGCCATCCGAATTCGCAGCCTCGGTCGTCAGAATAACATCGCATTCGCCACGCCGAAACATCTCTTTCAACTGGATGGAATAAGACGAAACCAACTGCACGCGCACGCGCGGGAAGTCGGCATTGAACCGCTGCAGAACCCGTGGAATAGCCGGGTAGACGATATCGTGCGGCACCCCGAGCACCACCTCGCCTTCAAAGGCCTGATCGGTCAGCTTCGAGATGACCTCATCATTCAACGCCACCATTCGCCGGGCATATGCCAACAGCTGTTCGCCAGAGGCCGTCAACGCGATGGTGCGCCCAGACCGGTCCAGCAATTCCAAGCCCAACAGCTCTTCCAGACGCTTCAGCTGCATGGACACAGCCGACTGTGTCAGATGCAGGAAACCAGCGGCGCGCGTTACGCCCCCGTGGTCCGCGACCGCCACGAATGAGCGCAGGGTGGTGATGTCCAAGTTCCGCATCATCAACAATCCTTATGGATGAATTCAAAAACATTCATTTTTAAAATATGCCACAACCCGCCATATAGTTCAAGGAAGTTGATGCGAAAACATCTTTACATCACCAACCGATGAAAGGACCTAAGTTATGACCCAAATTGCAGCACACCGACCCTGTGCCTCGGCATCGATCAGAACGGGCAATTGGTTTCAGCGTATGCTTGCGGCAGCTCATCAACGGCGGGAGCTGGCCCGGCTGGATGACCGCGCCCTGCAAGACATCGGGATCACCCGATCAGAGGCCCTGACAGAAGCATCCCGCCCGTTCTGGGACGCGCCTGAAACCTGGCGCAAGCGGCCCTGAATGCGCAGCCTGCAACGGATTTCAGCGCCACCTTCCAAAGCGGCGCTGAAATTGTTGACCATATTGCTGAGTTTTGGCCCCAAAACCCTTGAAACATGCGCTACACTCTCCGATATTTGCAGGGAAATCGCCCCGCAACCGGGGGCTGAAAGCTGAATCCAAGGGAGACCTCTATGGCACAATTCGATACGATCCGGACGGCGACTGGCGCGCGCGCTGCCGAGATTGACGAGGGCCTGCGCGCCCACATGAACAAGGTCTACGGCACGATGTCCGTGGGCATGCTGATCACCTTTGCGGTTGCATGGGCCGTCGGCACCAGCCCGCAGCTGCTGTCGGTATTCCGCGATCCGGTGACCCTCAGCCCGAACATTCTGGGCTGGATCGTCATGTTCGCCCCGCTGATCATGGTGTTTGCCTTCGGCGCGGCCATCAACCGCCTCAGCGCAGCTGGCGCCCAATTGTTCTTCTACGCCTTCGCGGCGGTGATGGGCCTGTCGCTCAGCTGGATCTTCGTGGCCTTCACCGGCATTTCGATCGCCCAGGTCTTTCTGGTGACCTCGATCGCCTTCGCCGGTTTGTCGCTGTACGGTTACGTCACCAAGAAGGACCTGTCCGGTATGGGCACCTTCCTGATGATGGGTGTGATCGGCCTGATTGTGGCCATGGTCATCAACCTGTTCCTGCAATCGCCAGCCATCATGTTCGCCGTCTCGATCCTGGGCGTTCTGATCTTTGCGGGCCTCACCGCTTATGACACCCAGAAGATCAAGACCACCTACATCCAGATGGCCCATGCGGGCGATCAGGAGTGGCTGGGCAAGGCCGCCATCATGGGTGCGCTGAACCTGTACCTGGACTTCATCAACATGTTCATGTTCCTGCTGCAGCTGCTCGGCAATCGCGAGTAAGGCTGCCGGAACACCAAATCAAAGGGCGGGCCCGAAAGGCCCGCCCTTTTTTGTTCCGGCGTCAGCAAAGCCAGCCCAAAGAAAAAGGCCCCAGCCAAATGGCAAGGGCCTTACATCATTGTAATCGCAACGGATCCGATCAGCTGCAGTTCAGCGGAACCGCGAAACCCGAGCTGCGCGACGACCCGCCCTTGCGGTATACGTCGCCGGCAGGCAGACAGCCGGTAAAGCGCTCGGTCTGGCTGCCGAACGCGGCCCCAACCGAGTTGTCCACCTTGGTGCTGTTGTTTTCGGTGCGCAACACGCCGAACAGGGTTCCGTTCACGCTCACCGTGCTCAGGAACATGGTGCTGCTGCTGCCGGTCAACTGTACGGCCGTGGTGTCGGACCGTCCGCCATTGTCGATGGCAACGCCCGCGACCTTGTCGAATTCTGTCTTGTCAGTGCTGGCCTGAATGGTCGGCAATTCAGCCAACTCAGCTGGGACGTTCGTCGCAGGCGGAACAAAGGCAACGGCGCCTTTGACGTCCGAAACGGTTCTTGGTTCGCCATCAATGCCGGTGAACCCGACGCCTTGGCGGTTGAACGGGTCCTCACAGGCCGAAAGTGTCAGAATGGCGATTGCGGGCAACAAGATTTTTTTCATGGCGCTCAACATTTTGTGGCGGTTTGCTGAACCGTACTGGCAGGCGGGGCAAAAAAGCAAGCCAACACCAATCAGAATACCTGTCGGCCTGATGCGCCTCTGCAACGGCCCGAAACGGCCGGATCGGGCGGCGTCAGGGCTACACGACACGGTCAAAACAACGAAAAAGGGTCCTGCCGAAGCAGAACCCCCTAAGCTTTCGCGTCGAAAAAAGGCAGATTACTTGATCTTGCCTTCCTTGTACTCGACATGCTTCCGAACGACCGGGTCGTACTTACGAACGGTCATTTTCTCGGTCATGGTGCGAGCGTTCTTTTTGGTCACGTAGAAGTGGCCCGTGCCCGCGGTCGAGTTCAGACGGATCTTGATTGTCGTCGGCTTCGCCATGGTTATCTCCTGCGTCCGGAAAGGCAGGGGCCTTTCGGTTGAATTCCTATGAGCGTGCGCTTTTACCCGGTCGCGCGCCCGAGTCAACCGGAATCGGCGGTGTTTCAACACAAATCACAGTATCCGACACACAGTGGATCAGCGCCCGGTTTGGACAGATCACGGTTTCGTGATATGATCGCGTCACAGCATCCCAGAACGCCGCGGTCCAAGGTTGTGCGGCGTGAGGCAGCGAAACCGGGCAAGACCCTCTGTCAGCAGAGTTTTCTTGTACGTCTGCTTGGGGGAAATCATGACAGAATGGAGACTTCAGGGCGAGACTCTGGCCAATTGCAACTGTGATTTCGGTTGCCCCTGCCAGTTCAGCAGCCTGCCCAGTCACGGGAATTGCGAGGCCGTGGTCGTCTTTGACATCACAAGCGGCCACTACGGGGACACGGATCTTTCCGGCCTGCGGGCTGCGGGTGTCTACCACTGGCCAGGCCCGATTCACGAGGGCAACGGGCAGATGCAACTGATCATCGACGAACGGGCGGACGCCGATCAGCGGGCCGCCCTGCAGGCCATCATGTCCGGTGAGGACACCGATGAAATGGCCACCATGTGGTATGTCTACAGCGCCATGGCGCCGACCAAGCATGAGACACTGTTTGCTGAAATCGACGTGAACTGGAGCCGCGAAGACCGGACCGGCTACACGAAGGTCAAGAACGTGTTCGATGTGGACGTCAAGCCGATCGCCCATATCGTCTCGGGCCAACCGCATCGCGCGTCGATCCAGTTGCCACATGGCTTCGAATACCGCCACGCCGAGGTCGCCTCGGGAACGGCCAGGACAAGCGGTTCAGCCATAGACCTGACCTTCGAGTCCTCACATGCCCATCTGGCGCATTTAAATATCTCAGGTCATGGCGTTGTCGGGCCATAGTGCAGACGCGTCGGAACAGGCCCGCCCTGCCCGAACGATCAGCCTCGAGCGAGTACTGCGAAAAGAACGTCTGATCGTCGCTGGAAGTGTCCTTCTGATCGTTTCGGGTGCGGTCTGGTACACGGTCGCCGGTGTCGGGATGCAGATGTCGGCCGTCGAGATGACTCGGATGGCCGGTCCAATTGGCCAGCCCATGCCGATGGGGGCCGATGCCGTCTGGACGCTTTGGTACGCCGCATTGGTCTTTGCCATGTGGTGGGTGATGATGGTCGCAATGATGACGCCCAGCGCGGCCCCGACTGCCCTATTGTTTGTGGCGTTGAAACGGGTTGGACCCGACAGGCAGCGCAGCGCCAGCTTCGGATTGGCCTTTCTGTCGGGGTATCTTTTTGCCTGGGCCGTGTTCAGCCTTGGGGCAACCGGACTGCAATGGGGCCTGCAACAGATCGGAGCGATGGATGGCCCGATGATGACCATCCGGTCCGGAATCCTGGCGGGCATCGTTCTCTGTGCTGCCGGGATGTATCAGTTCAGCGGGTTGAAATCCGCGTGCCTCCGCCATTGTCAGAGCCCGGCTGCCTTTCTGACCCGCTACAACCGGCCCGGGCATTGGGGTGCGTTTCGATGCGGCGCCCTGCACGGAGCCTACTGCTTGGGCTGCTGCTGGGCCTTGATGGCACTGCTGTTCGTCGGCGGCATCATGAACATTTGGTGGATCGTCGCAATCGCCGTCTATGTCGCGCTGGAAAAGCTGTCGCCCCGGGCGGGATGGCTGACGCCGGTCGCCGGTGTCGTTTTGATCGGATTGGGAGCCTGGGTGTTGATCACCGCATTGGTTTGATGCGGCAAGCCTGTCTTCCGGGCCAAGGAGCCGGCCAATTGGAGCGCTCTGCACATTTCGTTCACGAGGAGATCGTCATGCCTGTCTTCATCACCTATGCCTCTTATTCCAACGCCGGTGTCAAAGGGATGCTGAAGAAACCGGAAAACCGCACCGGGCCGGTGTCGGCGCTGCTGGAGAAGGTTGGCGGCAAACTGCTGGCCTTCTACGTGACGACCGGAAGCAATGACGTGGTGGTCATCAGCGAAGCTCCGGACGGAACGGATGCCGTGGCAGTCGGTATGGCCGTTGCGGCTTCGGGGGCGGTTTCGCGGGTCGAGACGGTTCGGGCCTGGTCGGCCGACGAATTTGTTGCCATCACCGAGAAAGCCGCGAAACTGGTCGCGGCCTACACGCCGCCCGGAGGATGAAGAAAATACGCGCGGAGGGCCTGTAAGCCGGATCCTGTTCCGGGGTTGCCCCCTTCGATGACCATTCCTCTAGGCCGAGCATTGCTGCGCGGCTCGAGCTGCCAACCCGGTCCCTCTCGGCCAAGGCGAGCCTAGCGGCGGTATCGGCTGACGCCGACCGGCCCGCGCGGGGACCCTATTCGGCATTGCTCCCGGTGGGGCTTGCCGTGCCGCCGCTGTTGCCAGCGGCGCGGTGGGCTCTTACTCCACCGTTTCACCCTTGCCATGATGTGCCAGAGGCGAACCTCCGATCCGTCATGGCGGTCTGTTTTCTGTGGCGCTTTCCGTCGGGTTTCCCCGCCCGGGCGTTACCCGGCACCGTTGCCTTGTGGAGTCCGGACTTTCCTCTCGGGCCTGAGCCCCAGCGGCCATCCGGCCCTCCGCGCGGTTGTCGGGTTAAACGTCCACCCGAATACCGTCAAGGTGTTCCATCAAACCAGCCAGTCGTTCGATGTCGCCCATATCCTTCTTGGACAGGGGCCCGCGCCGCCACGGGGCAAACCGGCTTCGGAACGCTTTCAGCAGATCCGCAGCAGGGGCTTTGGGGTACCCGGCCCTCTTGGCAACCAATGCAAAGTATTGGTCGTCTGGCGGCAATTCATCAAGGCATATACCCTTCAGAACGGCCGGCCCCGCTGCCATTTTTTGTTGCGCGAGACGATCCCAATCAAACTTGGGACCGGGATCAAGCTTTCGCTCGGGGGCCATGTCCGAATGGGCGATAACGTTCCAGGGCTTGATCCCCAACCGCTCTTGCAGATGTGAAAGCAGGTTTTCCAATACCGCCATCTGCGGTTCGGAGAAAGGATGATCGCCGCGATTGTCGAGTTCGATCCCGATGGAGCGGGAATTGATGTCGCTGAACCCCCGCCACGCACCTGCACCGGCGTGCCAGGCGCGATCTTCCTCACGGACCATCTGCCAGAGCGTTCCGTCGCAGCCGATCAGATAGTGAGCCGACACCTCGGAGTCCGGGTCGCACAAACGCTCGAGTGCGGCTTGAGCGCTGTTCATCGCGGTGTAGTGAAGCACCACCAGCGACGGCTTCAACCCATCCCGGCGGGGGCCGAAATTGGGAGATGGGTGCCAGATCGGCGAGAGTTCAGTTGCCGACGGCACTGCGGAACGGGCTGGGGTCCCAGCCGCAGGCAAATCCGTCGCCATCCGGGTCCAGGCCCTTGCGGTCGCGCTGGGGGCCTCCATTGGCCAGGAAATCGATCTGAGCCTGGTCGGGCGATGCGTAGCCTGCGCAGTTGCGCTGTGCCTTGGCCTGCAAATTGAACCCAGCTCGGCTGTAGAGCTGTGTTCCAACTGGATTGGTCGTAGTCAGAGCATATTGGACGATATTGGGCTGTCCGTCCGACCCGCGCTGAGGAACCGCCGTCGGCGCGACAACCTCGTATGTCTGACGGTTCTGCTGAATCAGCGCGGCATCATCCTGGATGCTGCGGCTGCTTGAAACCGCTGCGAAATCCTGCTCGTTCGAAATGCCGTTTGAGCTTACGGCCACCGGTGCAGTCGGCTGCGCCGATGTGCTCGCCAATGCCGCCGCGGTCTGGTTGGCAATGTCCGTGGCGCTATCGCCCGTCGTGAAGGGGGCAGGACCGGCTTCGGCATTCAACTGCTCCTGCGAAATGGCCGGGGGCGGCAGCAGCGGGTTGCCTGCTGCGCCCTGCCCGGCCAGCTGCGCCTCGCGTTCGGCCTGATACTGCGGCGTATTGAAGCCGGAGTCCGTGACTGGTGCCACGGTATCGCAAGCCGCGACGAACCCGAAGGCCGGAATGAGAAGCATTTTGCGCATGGAACTGCTCCGTCCTCGCGTTGTTACCGCTGCCTGAGGGTTACCACCATTTGCCCGGCTTGGCCACAAACCCGGCGGCATTCTCAAGCGCGTAGGCGGTATTCAGAAGGTCACCTTCTTCCCACGGACGACCGATCAGCTGCAGCCCCAGCGGCAAGCCCTGCCCGTCAAGACCGGCGGGAACCGAGATACCCGGAAGACCCGCGAGGTTGACGGTCACGGTGAACACGTCGTTCAGATACATCTGCACCGGGTCAGCCTCGGTCATTTCGCCCAGACCGAACGCCGCCGAAGGTGTCGCCGGGGTCAGGATCGCATCGACGCCTGCGGCAAAGACATCCTCGAAGTCTTTCTTGATCAGGGTCCGCACCTTGCGCGCGCGGTTGTAATAGGCGTCATAGAAACCGGCCGACAGAACGTATGTGCCGACCATGACGCGGCGCTGCACCTCGTGGCCAAAACCTTCGGCGCGGGTCTTTTCATACATCTCGGTGATGCCGTCGCCCTGCGCCGGCTGCGCACGGCGGCCATAGCGCACGCCGTCATAGCGCGCCAGGTTCGACGACGCCTCGGCCGGCGCGATCACGTAATAGGCGGGCAGCGCGTATTTGGTGTGCGGCAGCGAGATGTCGACGATCTCGGCCCCCGCATCACGCAGCATTTCGGCCCCATCGGCCCAGAGCTTTTCGATCTCGGCGGGCATGCCATCCATCCGGTATTCCTTTGGAATGCCGATTTTCTTGCCCTTGATGTCTCCGGTCAGCATGGCCTCAAAATTCGGAACAGCCAATTCTGCGCTGGTCGAGTCCTTCGGGTCGTGCCCGCACATCGCCTCAAGCATGATGGCCGCATCGCGCACGTTCTTGGTCATCGGCCCGGCCTGATCCAGCGAGGACGCAAAGGCCACGATGCCCCAGCGCGAGCAACGGCCATAGGTCGGCTTGATGCCGGTGATTCCGGTAAAGGCGGCGGGCTGCCGGATCGAGCCACCGGTGTCGGTTCCGGTCGCTGCCAGGCACAGATCGGCTGCGACGGCAGACGCCGAACCACCCGAGGAACCGCCCGGGGTCAGCTGCGCGTCATCATTGCCGCGCCGCCAAGGGTTCACCGCATTGCCATAGACCGAGGTTTCGTTGGACGAACCCATGGCAAACTCGTCCATGTTCAGCTTGCCCAGCATCACCGCGCCCGCATCGGCCAGTTGCTGCGAGACGGTGGATTCGTATTCGGGCTTGAACCCGTCCAGAATCTTGGACGCAGCTTGCGAGGGCACGCCCTTGGTGCAGAACAGATCCTTGATGCCGATCGGCAGGCCACACATGGCGGGCGCGTCCCCGGCCTTGAGGCGCTCATCGGCGGCCTTGGCGCGCTCCAGCGCGATTTCCGGGGTCTTATGCACGAAAGCGTTCAGTACATCGGCTGCGTCGATCGCCTTCAGGCAGGCCTCGGTCAGCTCGACCGAGGTCACATCTCCGTTGCGCAGGGCGTTGCGGGCCTCGGCAAGGCTCAGTTTGTTCAGATCGGACATGTCTTACTCCACCACCTTGGGAACCGCGAAAAAGCCCTCGCGCGCGTCGGGAGCGTTGGACAGGATCTTGTCCTGCATGTTCCCGTCGGTCACCACGTCCTCGCGGCGCTTGAGCCGCATCGGCGTCACCGAGACCATCGGCTCGACCCCTTCGACGTCAACTTCGTTCAGCTGTTCGATGAACCCCAGGATCGTATTGAATTCCGAGGCCAGCGCGGGCAACGCGTCATCCTCGACCTTGATCCGGGCCAGTTTGGCCACCTTGGCGGCGGTGCTTTGGTCAATCGACATGGGAAACCTCATATGCGTTACAGGGGCATTTACCCGTCTGATGCAGCAGTCGCAAGACCACTGAGCCACAGCGATTTGTCCAAAGTCCACGCGGTTGCCGCAAACCAAACAATTTTGAATACCCGCTATGCAAAAAAGTAAACGAATTAGTTCACTTTGACGATTGAAGCCGACGCAAAAAGTTACTTTATGTACTGAACGAAACAGTTCAGTCCGGAGAATAATCATGAAACGCATGTTGATTGCTGTGTCCGTTGTTCTGACAACCGCTGCCGCGCCGGCGCTCGCGCTGGGGGTTCCCATGGGCGACCTGACACCGACGCTGACCTTCCCCGATCAGCACCCCTCGGACCAGGTGAGCCAGGAGAAATCTTCGCTCCGCAACTAACCCTACCGCTTCCCTGTTGGATCGGGCCGGTTCTCCCCCCTTTTTCCGCCCCGATCCTGCACCTGCCCTCGTGGCGCCGCCGGCCCTGAATGGGTCGGCGCTTTTTTGTTGAAGCACGGTGCTCTATCGTTCATTCACTCAAGAGTTTCAGGTCAGCATGACCGAATGTCCCGAGGTGCCGTTGCCAAAGCAGGAGATGCCATGACAGAGCGCAAGCAGAAGGTTCTGGATGCAATTGATACGGCCAATTCGGCCGATCCCACCCAGGAAGACGGCCGCCCCGCTGCGCTGCTTTATGGCGAACGGATGAGCGCTGAGTTGGATCGACTGTTCCCCGACGCCTCCGAGCCGTTGCAGATCGCCGCCCGCGGCCAGCATGTCGAGCGCTGGAAGCTGGCCCGCTCGGAATACCCTGAAGGGCGCGCGGGTTATCTGGCCTGGCGCAAGGCCCAGGCCGAGCATCACGCGCAGGTCGTGGCCGAGCTGATGTCCGAGGCCGGTTACGATCAGGCCGAGATCGACGCCGCCCGTCGCATGTTGCGCAAACAGGGCATCAAGCGCGACGGCGACGTTCAGGCGCTGGAGGACGTGATCTGCTTTGTCTTTTTGAAATGGTATTTTGCGCCCTTCGCCACGAAACACTCGGACGAAAAGATTCAACGCATCGTCGAAAAGACCGCCCGCAAGATGTCGGCCGAGGCGTGCCGACGCGTGCTGGACGAGTTCGACCTGCCCGAAGACTTGGCCCGCGCCTTCAAGGATTGACGCGCCATGACTGATGACATGCAGCTGTTGATCGACCTGCACCTGCCCAACGATCGGCAAGGCCCCGGCAGCGACGCGACAACGCAACTGGCGCTGAAGCTTTCGGGCGTGCAAGCCGATCCCGGACTGAAGGTTGCCGACATTGGCTGCGGCACCGGAGCCGCGGCCTTCTGCCTTGCGCGCCATCTGGGCGCATCGGTGACGGCAGTGGATTTCCTGCCGGAGTTTCTGGCCGAGTTAAACAGGCGTGCACAGGACTTGGGTCTGGCGGCCCGGGTTCAGACGCTTGAGGCGTCGATGGAGGACCTGCCCTTCGACGATGCCAGCCTTGACGTGATCTGGTCGGAAGGCGCGATCTACAATATGGGGTTCGAGAACGGCCTGAACGCCTGGCGTCGGTTCCTGAAACCCGGCGGGCTCCTGGCTGTGTCCGAGCTGACCTGGCTGACCGATCGACGCCCCGAACCGCTGACAAGGCACTGGGATGCCGCCTATCCCGAAGTTGCAACCGCCGGAGAGAAGATCCGCCAGATCGAGACCGCTGGCTATGAACCAGTCGGCTATTTCCCGCTGGGCACCGACTGCTGGATGGAGAACTACTACCTCCCCCTTCAACGCAGCTTCCCTGCCTTCCTCGACCGGCATGGCCATTCCGAGCAGGCCAAGGCGCTTGTCGATTCCGAACAGGCCGAGATCGCATTGTATGAAACCTTTTCCGACTTTGTCAGCTATGGGTTTTATCTGGTGCGGCGTCTGCCGGACTGACCGCATCCGTCATGGCCCGGCGATAAACCTCGATCATCCAGCCCAGCATGGTGGCGTTCAGGATGTGCCACATGAAATGCGTTCCCATCGGGATGCGGGCGCAAAGCGGGGCATCGAGCGCGCGAAAAGTGATCGACGCAATCAGGATCACAGCCCCGAGCGCCAGATCCTGTGCCACTTGCGGCCTGCGCGCGCGTAAAAGATACGCATAGATCAGGATCAATAAAGGCACTGGAGCATACGCGGCCGACCCACCCAGCCCGGGAAGCAGTTGAAACACCGGAATGGTCAGCGCCGCATAGGGGATGAACAAGGCCGTCAGCCCCGCCGCCTTCGGCGTGGATAGCTGCCAAATTTCCCGGTTCACCGCGAAGATATAGACCAGGATGAACAGCAAAATCGGCGTCGTATCCGCCAGCGCGGCCCAGACCTGCGCATGGGTGTGGAACAGATAGCTGCCAATACCGATCACCGCCAGAATGGCGACCAGCAGGTTGGCCAAGGGCAGACCCTGCCCCCGCACCCGCCGCCACATCACCCATGCCGCCAGCAGAAAGGCCGCGTTGGTCACGGCGTTTACGGGTTCGGCCCAATAGGCCGGCGACAGGCGCTCGCAATAGCCGTCGATTTCTCGCATCCAGTCCATGGATTTTTACATAGCCGATGCTAGGCTGACCCTGAACCGGTTTCAGGAGGGTCTTTCATGAAAATCATCTGGTTGGGGCATGGCAGCTTCCGAATTCACGCGGCGGGACAGGTCCTGCTGATCGACCCCTGGCTGAGCGGGAACCCGATGCTGCCCGAGGATCAGCACGAGGCCGCCGTGCAAGGTGCCACGCATATCCTGCTGACCCACGCACATTTCGACCACGTCGCCGACGTTCTGCCGCTGGCCAAACGCCTGAATATTCCCGTGGTTGGCCAATACGACGTCATGGCCCATTGGGCCGAGGCCGAAGGGGTCGAGACCATCGGCTTCAACAAGGGCGGCCGGGTCGACCTGAACGGGATCAAGGTCGACATGGTGCCGGCCTCGCACAGCTCGACCTTCGCCACACCCGATGGCCCGCGCGCCGGCGGGTCCGAGGTGGGGTTCATCCTGTCGGCCGATGGTCACACGGTCTATGTCTCGGGCGACACGACGATCATGGCCGACATGGAGTGGATCGGCGACTATTACAAACCCGATATCGGCATCCTGTCGGCGGGCGGTTATTTCACGATGGACATGAAAGCCGCCGCCTATGCCTCCCGGCGGTATTTCGACTTCAAGACGGTGATCCCCTGCCACTATCGGACTTTCCCGATCCTGGAACAATCCGCCAATGACTTGGCGGACGGGCTGCCGGGCGTAACCGTCATCGAGCCCGAGGTCCTGCAGGAGATCGAGCTTTGACACCCGCGCTGGCCTTCTCGGCGGAAGAATACGCGGCGCGGCTGGCCAAGACCCGGTCCGCGATGGCCCAGCGGGGTATCGAGACCCTGCTGGTTGCGGACCCGTCGAACATGGCCTGGCTGACGGGCTATGACGGCTGGAGCTTCTACGTCCCGCAGATGGTGGTCGTCCCGCGCGACGGCGCGCCTCTGTGGTGGGGCCGGACGCAGGACAAGCCCGGCGCGGCGCAGACCACCTGGCTGGACCCCGCCGACCTGTTCGACTGGCCCGAAGAACATGTGCAGCACCCCGACCATCACCCGGTCGAGTCGTTGGCATCGCTGCTGCGCGACCACGGCTGGACGACCCATCTGGGTGTCGAGATGGACAATTATTACTACTCGGCCGCAAGCCACCGGATCCTTGAGACCGCGTTCGGCCGCGATGCGCTGGTCGACGCGACCGGGTTGGTGAACTGGCAGCGTGCGGTCAAGAGCGAGGCCGAGATTGCCTTGATGCGCAAGGCCGGGCAGTTGACCGCGCACATGCACACGGTGCTGCGCGACGGTTTCCGCGCCGGGGTTCCCAAAAACGTGCTCGTGGCCGAGGTTCAGGCGGCGGGCATCGCCGGGCTTCCAGGGCTTGCGGGCGACTATCCCGCGATCGCGCCCATCGCGCCTTCGGGGGCCGAGGCCTCGGCCTCGCACATCACCTGGAACGACCGTCCGCTGACACCGGGCGAGGCGACCTATTTCGAAATCTCGGGCTGCCACCGCCGCTATCACTGCCCGGCCAGCCGCAGCCTGTTTCTGGGCGACCCGCCTGCCGATATCCGGCGCGCGGAAACCGCGATCCTGACCGCGATCGAGGACACGCTGGCCGCCGCCCGCCCCGGCGCCACCTGCGAAGAGGTTGCCGCCTGCGTCTATGACAGCTTTGCCCGGGCCGGCTATGTCAAAGGCAATCGCACGGGCTATCCGGTGGGCCTGAGCTATCCGCCCGATTGGGGCGAGCGCACCATGAGCCTGCGCCCGGGCGACAGCACCGTTCTGCAGGACAACATGACCTTTCACCTGATGCCGGGTCTGTGGACCCCCGACTGGGGGCTGGCCATCACCGAAACCTTCGTGGTCACGCCGACGGGCGGGCAACCCTTGGCGGACATACCCCGCGAACTGGTCGCGAAACCGGCCTGAGCGCGCCTCAGCCCTTGGACCCGCCACCACCGCGCTGCGCGGCAAAGAAATCGCGCAGCAACCGGGCGCAGTCCTCGGCCGCGATGCCGTCATAGACGTCCGGCCTGTGATGGGCCTGAGGATGCGAGAACACCCGCGCCCCATGCGCCACGCCGCCCGATTTCGGATCGGCGGCCCCATAGTAGATCCGCCGGATCCGCGCCGCCGCCAGCGCCGCGGCACACATGGCGCAGGGCTCCAGCGTGACATACAGGTCATGCCCCGTCAGACGTTCGGACCCGACGGCGCGGCAGGCGGCGCGCAGGGCCAGGATCTCGGCATGCGCGGTCGGGTCGTGCAACTCGCGCGTACGGTTGCCGTCCGCCGCGATGATCCGCCCATCGGGCGACACGATCACCGCACCCACCGGAACCTCGCCCCGATCACCCGCCGCGCGCGCCTGTTCAAGCGCCTTGTCCATATGCGTTCTGAAGACCATGCCCCTGACTGCCCCAGAAACCCACCTTTCGCAAGCCGCGCCGATGCGCTATGCGCAGGGCATGAGCAACACCCCTCCTCCTGGCGACCGGATCGCCAAAGTGCTGGCCCGCGCCGGCATCGCCTCGCGCCGCGAGGCCGAACGCATGATCGAAGCGGGCCGCGTGACCGTGAACGGCAAGACCATCGACAGCCCGGCGCTGAACGTCACGCCCAGCGACAGGATCACCGTCGACGGCAAGCCCGTGGCCGAGCCCGAACCCGCGCGTCTTTGGCTGTATCACAAGCCAACCGGCCTTGTGACCACGAACCGCGACGAAAAGGGCCGCCCTACGATCTTCGACAATCTGCCCGAGGACATGCCCCGCGTCATGAGCGTCGGCCGGCTGGACCTGAATTCCGAGGGCCTGCTGCTGTTGACCAATGACGGGGCCATCAAGCGCAAGCTTGAACTGCCCTCGACCGGCTGGCTGCGCAAATACCGGGTGCGGATCAACGGCCGCCCCAAGGACGAGGATTTCGCCCCCTTGCGTCAGGGTCTTGTGATCGAGGGCGAAAGGTTTCAGCCCATGACCGTGACGCTGGATCGCCAGCAAGGCGCGAATGCATGGCTGACGATCGGACTGCGCGAGGGCAAGAACCGGGAAATCCGCCGCGCGATCGAAGACATCGGCTTTACCGTGAACCGGCTGTTGCGCGTGTCCTACGGGCCGTTCCAGCTGGGCAATCTCAAACCTGGCGAGGTCGAGGAAATCCGCCGCCGCGTTCTGCGCGATCAACTGGGTCTGGAACCCGAAACCCCACCGGCTGCTGCGAAACGCCCAAGCCGCCCTCAAAGATCCCGCAGGCCGGGCGGCAAGAAATCACGCAATTGACGCCGGCAAGCGAACCTTCCCCCTAGCGCCAAGCCCCTTGATCCACTAGATTTTCAAGGGACCGCCGCAGATGGAGGACACCATGTCCGGGACCGGAGTGCAAAAAATGGCCTACGCGGCCCTGCTGGTGCTGTTGTTCGGCGTCTGCACCGGTTGGCTTGGGGGGCTCTGACGCCATGGCCAAGCGATACGGCGGAAAGTTCAGCCCCGACGGCCAGTCCGAAACCGACGCGCCCGCCCCGCGCGGGCAATACGATGGTGCCCGGGTGAACCCGGTCGGCGCACGCGCCAATGTGATGTTCGTTCCGGCGATCCCGCTGGTCTTTCTGTCGCTCAACGACGGCGCGATCGGGATGACCCTTGGATTGGTCGCCGCCGGCATTCTGACCGCTGCGGCCTTTCTGCTGCGGGAAGGGCTGAAAGCCGAGGATGCCTACAACGCACGCCGCTCCGCGCGCCGCCCAGCCTTTCCCCGCAAGATCTTTTCGTCGGTGCTGACCGGGCTGGGGGTGGGTCTGGCCGCTTATCGCAACGACTATCTGGATGCCGAGGCCGCCAGCCAGGTCAGCCTGCTGGCGCCGGTCTTGTTCGGCGGTGTGGCAACGGCCCTGCATTCCGTCGCCTTCGGGCTCGACCCGATGAAAAACAAAGGCATGGAGGGTGTGGACACCTATCAACAGGACCGGGTCGCCCGCGTGGTCGAAGATGCCGAAGCCCATCTGAACCAAATGACGGATGCCATCAAACGGGCCGGCGACCGCAGGATCGAAGCCCGGGTCGAGCGGTTTCAGACCACCGCTCGCGATCTGTTCCGCACGGTCGAGGAGGACCCGCGCGATCTGGCCGGTGCCCGCAAATACCTGACCGTCTATCTGCAGGGCGCCCGCGATGCGACGATCAAGTTTGCCGATGTCTATGCGCGCACCCGCGACCCGCAGGCTCTGTCCGATTACTCGGCGCTGCTGGACGACCTCGAGCAGAATTTCTCGGCCCGCACCCGAAAGATGCTATTGGATGACCGCAGTGATCTGACGGTCGAAATCGACGTGCTGCGTGAACGACTGCAGCGCGAAGGCGTCCGGCTGGACTGACCGGCCAAACCAAGAACAGGGAAGCTTCTCATGTCTGACGAAATCAAGAAAAAGGCGGCCGAGGCCGAAACGCTGGTTCAGGAAGTTGTGGCCGTCGCGTTGCCCGAGCCGAGTTCCGAGATCGTGCCTTTGGAAGAAGCCGACGAACCGGTCGGCGCCGAGATCCGCAAGCGCATGGCCGAGATCGACATGGGCGACACCAACTCGATCGTGTCCTTCGGGTCGGCTGCGCAGGCCGAGCTGCAGGAAATCAGCCAGGCCATGCTGGCTGACGTGCGCAACAAGGATGTCGGCCCCGCCGGTGACAGCCTGCGCGACATCGTCACCACGATCCGCGGCTTTTCCGTGTCTGAACTGGACGTGCGCCGCGAGCGCAGCTGGTGGGAGAAACTGCTGGGCCGCGCCGCGCCTTTCGCCAAGTTCACCGCGCGTTATGAAGAGGTGCAGGATCAGATCGACCGGATCACCGACAACCTTCTGTCGCACGAGCACACGCTGCTGAAGGATATCAAGTCGCTGGACCTGCTGTATGAGAAGACGCTGGATTTCTACGATGAACTGGCGCTGTACATCGCGGCCGGCGAAGAGAAACTGACCGAGCTGGACAGCCATGACATCCCCGAGAAAGAGGCCGAGGTGCAGGCCGCCCCGGAAGATCAGCAGGTGATGAAGGCGCAGGAACTGCGCGACCTGCGGGCTGCCCGCGACGATCTGGAACGGCGCGTGCACGACCTGAAGCTGACGCGGCAGGTGACGATGCAATCGCTGCCTTCGATCCGGCTGGTTCAGGAAAACGACAAGTCGCTGGTGACCAAGATCAACTCGACTTTGGTGAACACCGTGCCGCTGTGGGAAACCCAGCTGGCGCAGGCGGTCACCATCCAGCGCAGCGCCGAGGCCGCTGCCGCCGTGCGCGACGCCAACGATCTGACGAACGAGCTACTGACCTCGAACGCCGCGAATCTGCGCCAGTCGAACAAGATGATCCGTGAGGAAATGGAGCGCGGCGTGTTCGACATCGAAGCCGTCAAGAAGGCCAACGAGGATCTGATCGGCACGATCAATGAAAGCCTCGCCATCGCTGACGAAGGCAAGGCGAAACGGGCCGCCGCAGAAGAAGAGCTGAAGAAGATGGAAGCCGAGCTGCGGGACACCTTGGCTTCGGCCAAGGCTCGGAAAGACGGGCTGGGCGACACGGCCGGAACCGCCGTTCCGGGCTGAGGAGAGATCGCAGGTGCGGCTTCGGAGATTTCTAGGGCACGGGTTGGGGGCAGCTGCATTGCTGATCTTGGCCAATTGCGATGACGCGCTCGAGTCCTCGATTGCCCCGCAGGCGCGCCCGACCCAGCCGCAGTTGGCCAATGCTTATGTCGAACCTTCGGCCGCAAGCCGGGATCTGGCGCGATATTATCAGCGCGTCGAGCGCGACCTGTTGACCCGTGGTCTGATGCGTACAGACGGTGGCGGGCCGGACACCCCGTTTGATGCGGATGATTTGGCGCGGAATTTCGAAGCCATCGCGTTCTACAGCGAGTATCCCGGCGCCGCCGTATCCGGCAGCAGCCAACGTACCATCGGAAGGCTAAGCCGCTGGTCTGGGCCGGTCCGGATACAGGCAGAGTTCGGGCCATCAGTATCGCCAGACCAACGTGCGGCCGACAAGGAACAGATCCGGGCCTATTCCGAACGCATGTCGTCCTTGACTGGCCACCCGATCTCGACCGTAACCAGAAACGCGAACTTCCATGTGTTCGTCTCCGGCGATGACGATACGGAATTCGTGCAAACGCGACTGCGCCAGTTATTTCCCAATATCGGACAGGCTCAGTTGAACCTGTTTCAAGATTTACCGCGCTCGTTCTATTGCTTTGTCTTCGCCTCGGCGTCCAACGGGGCACCCAACACCTATACTGGTGCGGTTGCGTTGGTGCGGGCCGAGCACCCTGACTTGATGCGGCTGAGCTGCATCCATGAGGAAATCGCCCAGGGGCTGGGCCTGCCCAATGACAGCCCACGGGCGCGGCCGTCGATCTTCAATGATGACGACGAATTCGCCCTGCTGACCAGCCATGACGAAAAGCTGCTGACGATGTTGTATGATCCGCGCCTGAAACCCGGCATGACCGCGCAAGAGGCCGCGCCGGTGGTGCGGATCATCGCCCGTGAATTGATGGGGCAGTCGCTCTGACCCCGATGACAGGAGAACCCAGATGGGAATTTTCGATTTTCTGACCGGAGAATTCATTGATGTCATTCATTGGGTGGACGACACCCGCGACACGATGGTCTGGCGGTTCGAGCGCGAAGGCCACGAGATCAAGTATGGCGCCAAGCTGACCGTGCGCGAGGGCCAGGCGGCCGTATTCGTGCACGAAGGCCAGCTGGCCGACGTGTTCACGCCCGGCCTCTACATGCTTGAGACCAACAACATGCCGATCATGACGACGCTGCAGCACTGGGATCACGGGTTCCAGTCGCCGTTCAAGTCCGAGATCTACTTCGTCAACACGACCCGGTTCAACGACCTGAAATGGGGCACCAAGAACCCGATCATGCTGCGCGACCCGGAATTCGGCCCGACCCGGATCCGCGCCTATGGCACCTACACGATTCGTGTCAAGGACCCGGCCCGTTTCCTGGTCGAGATCGTCGGCACCGATGGCGAATTCACCATGGACGAGATCAGCTTTCAGATCCGCAACATCATCGTGCAGGAATTCAGCCGGGTCATCGCAGGCTCGGGCATTCCGGTTCTGGACATGGCCGCCAACACCGCCGATCTGGGCAAGCTGATCGCGGCGGAGGTCTCGCCTGTGCTGGATGGCTACGGGCTGGAAATGCCGGAATTCTACATCGAGAACATTTCGCTGCCACCGGCGGTCGAGGCGGCGCTGGACAAGCGTACTTCAATGGGGCTGGCGGGGGATCTGGGCAAATTCACCCAGTATTCCGCGGCCGAGGCAATGACGGCGGCCGCCAGCAACCCGAACGGAGGCGGTGGCATGGGTGCTGGCCTTGGTATGGGAATGGGCATGGCGATGGCGAACCAGATGTCGAACATGGCAGCGGGTCAGCCGTCTGGCCCGTGGGGCGCGCCCGCGCCCGCTGCCCCGCAACCATCAGCGCATGCGGCCCCGCCGCCCCCGCCGCCAGTCGAGCATGTCTGGCATATCGCGGTGGATGGCCAGACGAGCGGTCCGTTCTCGAAGGCCAAGATGGGCCGCATGGCCAGCGAGGGAGAAATTACGCGGGACACTTTCGTGTGGACGCCCGGTCAGGACGGCTGGAAGAAAGCGGGCGAGGTGCAGGAACTCGCGCAGCTGTTCACGATCCTGCCGCCTCCGCCGCCCGGGGCGTGAGGCATCGGCATGCCCGCATCGCGGAAACGCTCGAAGACAGGCGGGCGCAAAGCGCCGCAGCCGCCGCAATTCATCTGCCCGTGCTGCGGTTATGTCACCCTGGCCAAGCGCGGGGCCTACTTGATCTGCGCGATCTGCTTTTGGGAGGACGAGGACATTCTGTACGACAAGAACCCCCGCGAGCCCTCTGCCGCCAATCACGGCCTGACGCTGGCCGAGGCGCGCGAGAATTTCAGGGCGATCGGGGCCTGCGAAGCGGCGATGCTGCCGCATGTCCTGCCTGAGGAGCAGCGCGCAGCCTATCTTCACTTTCCCCTCGACACGTGACCACCCATGACACAGCCCCCTGCTCCGCCACCCGGTTCTGCGGAACATCGTTTTCCATGTGACAATTGCGGCGCGGACTATCGGTTCGACCCGCAATCCGGCACGCTGACCTGTGACCATTGCGGCCATTCCGAACCGATCGGGGCTGGCCCCTGGGGCGGCGCCAGCCTGCGCGAACTGGACTTCGACGCCGCCATCGCCGACCGCTTGCCCGACAGCGAGATCGAAGAGACGCGGGTTCTGACCTGCCCCAACTGCGCGGCGCAGGTCGAGTTCGACCCCAACACCCACGCCGCGGAATGCCCGTTCTGCGCCACCCCGGTGGTGACCGATACCGGCGTGAACCGGCACATCAAACCGCGCGGCGTTCTGCCCTTTGCGCTGGACGAACGCGCCGCGCACAAGGCTATGAGTGACTGGCTGGGGCGGCTGTGGTTCGCGCCGAACGGACTCAAGGACTATGCCCGCAAAGGCCGCAGGATGCAGGGCATTTATGTGCCCTACTGGACCTTCGACGCCGACACGAAATCGGCCTATCGCGGCGAACGCGGCGTGGTGTATTACGAAACCCGGACGGTGATGCGTGACGGCAAGCGGGTGCAGCAGCAGGTGCCCAAGGTGCGCTGGACACCGAAATCCGGCCGGGTGGCCCGGTTTTTCGACGACGTGCTGGTGCTGGCCTCGCAATCGCTACCCAAATCATACACCGACGCGCTGCAACCCTGGGACCTGCCCGCGCTCGAGCCCTATCAGCCCGAATACCTGGCCGGGTTCCGGGCCGAGGCCTATACGGTCGATCTGCAGCAAGGCTATCAGGAGGCCCGCGGCCACATGGCCCGCGTGATCGAGCGCGACGTCCGCTTTGACATCGGCGGTGATCGGCAGCGCATCCACGCGATCGAAACCGACATCCGCGACGTGACCTTCAAGCACATCCTGCTGCCCGTCTGGATGGCCGCCTACAAGTATCGCGGCCAGACCTATCGCTTTGTCGTCAACGGTCGCACCGGTCAGGTGCAGGGTGAACGGCCCTGGTCGGCGATCAAGATCACGATTGCGGTCGTCCTGGGCCTGCTGGCGGCAGCCGGCATCGGGTATCTGGTGGCGACCGGACAGCAATGACCGCTGGGTTCCGCCGCCGAAAACTCTGCCGCGGAACCCCTTGAACATCCCCGGCTTCTCACCCATCCTGCCGCCGGCTGCCCCGGAGGAGAGGACGACGTGACCCTGGCCGATCTGAACACGCTTCTGACTGCGCGCCATTCCTGCCGCGCCTTCCGGCCCGATCCGGTGCCGCGAGGTGACATCGAACAGATCCTGACCAGCGCCGCCAGAGTGCCCAGCTGGTGCAACGCGCAGCCCTGGCAGGTGGTCGTGACCAGTGGCGCAGAAACCGATGCATTCCGCAGCGCCTTGCGGGCCGAAGCCGAGACCGGCCAGGCGCAGCCCGACCTGCCTTTTCCGACCGGCTATTCCGGCGTCTATCAGGACCGGCGCCGCGCCTGCGGATGGGCCCTGTACGAGGCAGTCGGCGTTGAGAAAGGTGACCGCGCCGGATCGGCCCGGCAGATGATGGAAAACTTCAACCTGTTCGGTGCCCCGCATTGCGCCATCCTGTCCAGCCCGGCGGAACTCGGTCCCTATGGCGCGATGGATTGCGGCGGGTTTGTCACGGCTTTCACCTTGGCGGCACAGGCCTTGGGTTTCGCCACGATCCCACAGGCGGCGGTGGCCGCCTATGGGCCGTTCCTGCACCGCTATTTCAACATCCCCGATGACCGGCTGATCCTGTGCGCGATTTCCTTCGGCTATCCGGATGCCGATCATCCGGCCAACCAATTCCGGACCGAGCGCGCCACGCTGGACGAGTTCGTCACCTGGCGTGGGGCTTGGACCGAGTAAGCGAACTTTGAGAAAAACATCGACATGCGCGCATTGATACAAAGGGTGTCCGAGGCATCGGTCTCGGTCGAGGGGGAAGTCATCGGCCAGTGCGGGCCGGGGCTACTGGTGCTGGTCTGCGCCATGCAGGGCGACGACGACTCGCACGCCGAGCAACTGGCGGCCAAGATTGCCAAGCTGCGGATCTTCAAGGATGACGCGGGCAAGATGAACCGGTCGGTGTTGGATATCGGCGGCTCGGCCCTTGTGGTCAGCCAGTTCACCTTGGCCGCCGACACGTCGCGCGGGAACCGGCCCGGATTTGCGGCGGCGGCCGATCCGGCAACCGGTGAACGCCTGTACGAACACTTTGCCCGCGCGCTGGCCGCGGTTGGGGTTCCGACCGAAACCGGGTCTTTCGGAGCGGATATGGCGGTGTCCCTAGTCAATGACGGCCCGGTCACGATCTGGATGGACATGTGATGACGATGCAGGATCAGGCGATCGCGATCTGGAAGGCGGGCGTTGCCGCCGTTGGCGGCTATGGCGCGCTCAAGGCGGCACTGCCCGATATTCCGCGCCCCGATTTGATTCTGGCGGTAGGCAAGGCCGCGGCGGCGATGATGAATGCGGCGCAAGACCATTTCGGCAAAACACCGGGCCTTGTGGTCACGAAAGACGGCCATGCCGACGGACTGGCGTCGCACTTACAGGTCATCGAAGCCTCTCACCCCGTGCCCGATGCCCGCAGCCTGAAGGGCGGCCAGGCTCTGCGCGCGGCGGTTCAGGCCATGGAGCCCGGCACGCATCTGTTGCTGCTGGTCTCGGGCGGTGCGTCTTCGCTGGCCGAGGATCTGGTCCCGGGGGCCACCCTCGAAGATCTGGCGCGGCTGAACGCGCAGCTGCTGTCCGAGGGGCTGGACATCACCGCCATGAACGCCCGCCGGCGCGAGATGTCGCGGATCAAGGGCGGCGGTCTGCTGGCCGGTTTCGGCGGAGCGCGCGCGACGGTCCTGGCCATCTCGGACGTGCCGGGGGACGACATCGGCGTCATCGGATCGGGCATCGGCGCCTTGCCCGACGCCCCGCAATTCGAAGCGAATGCACAGATCATTGCCTCGAACGCCCATGCGCGCTGCGCCGCAGCAGACGCGGCACGTGCCGCCGGTCTGGACGTTTTGGCCGAGGAAGAGGCCCTGCACGACGACTATCTGTCCGTCGCGGCAGATATCGGCGCGCGGCTGCGCCAGATGCCGCCGGGCGCGATGATCTTTGGCGGAGAGCCGACGGTTGTCCTGCCCGAAAACCCGGGCCGAGGCGGGCGCAACCAGGCGCTGGCACTGGCGTTGGCGCGCGAGATTCAGGGATGCGAGGGGCTGTGCGTCGTGGTCGGCGGAACCGACGGCACCGACGGGCCGACCAATGCGGCCGGCGGTGTCGTGACCGGCGCGACATGGGCCGATGGGGCGGACCAAGCCTTGCGCGCGGCTGATGCAGGGTCGTTCCTTGACCGGGTCGGTGCTCTGCTAGTGACCGGCCCCACGGGAACCAATGTCATGGATCTGCTTGTCGCAACGAAGGAATGAATTGACGCTTTTCCTCGCACACCATCCGCCGATGCGCCTGAGACTAGGCACATGACTCAGGCGAAGAACTCACTGGCCGAGATCGAAGACGTTCCGGATCAGGGCATCATTCTGTCGGACGGCTGCCGCCTGTCGGCGCGGATCTGGCGTCCTGTCGATGCGGCGCAGCGCCCGGTGCCCGCCATTCTGGAATACCTGCCTTATCGCAAGCGCGACGGCACGACGGCGCGCGATGCCCTGACCCATCCCTGGTTTGCCAAACGGGGTTACGCCTGCATCCGCGTCGACATGCGCGGCAACGGCGACAGCCAGGGACTGATGGAGGATGAATACACCCAGCAGGAACTGGACGACGCCGTCGAGGTGATCGAATGGCTGGCCCAACAGCCATGGTGCAGCGGCGCAGTCGGGATGATGGGCATCAGCTGGGGCGGCTTCAACGCGCTGCAGGTGGCGGCGCTGCAGCCCGCACCCTTGAAGGCCATCATCACCTTGTGTTCGACCGCCGACCGTTATGCCGATGACATCCACTACAAGGGCGGCTGCCTGTTGAACGAGAACCTGGGCTGGGGGGCCACCATGTGGTCGTATTCGTCCCGCCCGCCCGACCCGGCGCTGCGTGACGACTGGCGCGAGATGTGGTTGCAGCGGTTGAAGGCAGAACCCTTCCTGCCCTCGGTCTGGCTGCGGCACCAGACCCGCGATGCCTATTGGCGACATGGGTCTGTCTGCGAAGACCCCGGAGCGATCCGCGCCGCGACGCTGGCGGTGGGCGGCTGGGGCGACGCCTACAAGAACACGGTGCCCTGGCTGGTCGAGAACCTGAGTGCGCCGGTCAAGGGCATCGTCGGCCCCTGGGTGCACAAGTACCCGCATTTTGCCGTGCCCGAACCACGCATCGGCTTCCTGCAAGAGGCGCTGCGCTGGTGGGACCGCTGGCTGAAGGGCAAAAAGACCGGAGTTGAACAGGACCCGGCCTATCGCGCCTATCTGATGGATGGCGTGCGCCCGGCGCGCTGGTATGCCGAACGCCCGGGTAGGTGGATCGCCGAGGATGCCGGCGCCACGTCCCACCTGCCGACGGTCACCCTTCCGCTTTCCGAAGCCGGGCTGGGTAAGGACGGCCCCTTGGATACCAAAATCCGCTCGCCGCATCATTGCGGCATGGATGGCGGCGAATATTGCGCCATCTGGCTGGGTCCGGACATGCCGGGCGACCAGCGAGCAGATGACGCTCTGTCCGCCTGTTTCGACACGACCCCTCTGACCGCAGATCTGGACATTGTCGGTGCCCCGCGCCTGCGCTTGAAGCTGAGTGTCGACAAACCACAAGCCCAGATTGCCGTTCGGCTGAACCACATCCACCCCGACGGAGCTGCGACTCGGATCACCTATGGTGTATTGAACCTGACCCACAGGGAGGGACATTCGTCCCCCAAAACGTTGATACCCGGACAGGTCTACGACATCGAAGTTGTGCTGGACCACATCGCCTACCGGGTTCCCGAGGGCCACCGCCTGCGCGTTGCCGTCTCAAGCGCCTATTGGCCGCTGATCTGGCCTTCGCCGGAAACAGCGGAGCTGCACCTGACAGGCGGCACGTTCACGATCCCCCAGCGCGACAGGTCGGATCGGGATGAATGGCAATTTGCCCCGCCCGATGCGGACTCTCCGTGGCAAGTGACCCAATTGCGAGAGGCGGCCCATGCGCGGCGCGTCGAAACAGACATGACGACCGGCGTCATCGATCTGGTCATCGAAGATGATTTCGGCCTGGTCGAAGACGCGGATCATGGTCTGGTCAGCGGCGGAACCGCTTTTGAACGGTGGTCCATCCATCCGGACGATCCGCTGAGCGCGCGGGGCCGCTGCGAATGGGTACAAGAGACCCGGCGCGACGGCATCCAACTGCGAACCGAGGCCAATTGCGAGATGTGGTCGGACCGATCCAACTTTCATCTGCGCGCGACGCTTGATGCCTTTGAAAACGATGTGAAGATTTTTTCCAAAACCGTGGAGGACACCATACCTCGTGATCAGATGTGATTTTGCTGGTGGCAAGTCCCCGAGATTTGACCTTGCCCGCCGCGACGAAATGCGCCAACGTTGACTCATGCGTCAATAAAAAGCCCGTAAAACGGGCACACAAAACACTCAACTGGGAGATATCCGAATGAACGAACAACTCACTCACATGGCCAGCCAGGTGACCGCCGGGAAGCTGACCCGACGTGAATTCATGGGGAAGGCAGCCGCACTGGGTGTATCGGCTGCCATGGCCAGCACCGTCTTCGCCGACGCGGCCCGCGCCGCCGGCGCTAAGAAAGGTGGCGATCTGAAACTGGGCCTGCAGGGCGGTGAATCCACAAACTCGCTGGATCCGGCCACCTATGCCAGCTCGGTCCCGTTCCAGAACGGCAAGCAGTTTGGTGACCAACTGGTAGAAGTCGCCCCCGACGGCACGATCGAGCCGCGCCTTGCCGAAAGCGTTGAAGGCAGCGCCGATGCCAAGGTGTGGACGTTCAAATTGCGTCAGGGGGTCGAGTTCCACAACGGCAAGACCATGACCAGCGAGGACGTGCTGAAAACGATGCAGCGCCACTCGAACGAAGATTCGAAGTCGGGCGCGTTGGGCATCATGAAGGGCATCGAGTCGATGAAGGCCGATGGCGAATATTTTCAAGTCACCCTGAACGAGCCGAACGCCGATCTTCCCTACCTGATGGCCGACTACCACCTGATCATCCAGCCGGACGGCGGAATGGACAACCCGGGCGCCGGTATCGGCACCGGTCCGTACAAGCTGGAAGCGGACGAACCCGGTGTGCGCCACCTGTTCTCCAAATTCGAGAACCACTGGAACCCGGATTTCGGCAACTTTGACAGCGTCGAAGTGGTGGTCATCAACGATGCCACGGCCCGGACGGCTGCGCTGCAGTCGGGTCAGGTCCACGCGATCAACCGGGTTGAGCCCAAGGTTGCCGACCTCTTGGGTCGTGCGCCCAACTTGACCGTACACTCCACGGCAGGACGCGGCCACTACGTGTTCATCATGCATTGTGACACGGCGCCGTTCGACAGCAACGAGCTGCGGACCGCTCTGAAATACGCGATCAACCGCGAAGAGCTGGTCGAGAAGGTACTGCGCGGCTATGGCTCGGTCGGGAATGACATGCCGATCAACGCAGCATACCCGCTGTTCGATGAGACGATCCCGCAGCGTGAGTTCAGCGTTGAAAAAGCCGCCGAACACTACAAGAAGTCCGGTCATGACGGGTCGCCCATCATTCTGCGCGTGGCCGACGGAGCCTTCCCCGGCGCCGTGGATGCCGCAGCCCTGTTCCAGCAGACCGCCCAGCAGGCCGGCATCCCGCTTGAGATCAAGCGCGAGCCAAATGATGGCTACTGGTCCGAAGTCTGGAACGTACAGCCGTTCTGCGCTTCCTACTGGGGCGGCCGTCCGGTGCAGGACCAGATGTACGCAACTGCCTATCTGTCCACCGCCGACTGGAACGACACCCGGTTCAAGGTCAAAGAGTTCGACGACCTGCTGTTTGCCGCGCGTGCCGAGCTGGATCCGGCAAAGCGCAAGGCAATCTACAGCCAGATGGGCATGATGGTCCGTGACCAGGGCGGCCTGATCTGCCCGATGTTCAACGACTTTGTCGAAGGCATCAGCAACCAGCTGGATGGCTGGGAAACTGATCCGACCCAAGAGATGATGAACGGCAACATGTCCCGCAAGATGTGGTTCGTCTAACTCGGATCGACAGGTATGCATCCTATCATCAAACTGGTTTCCCAGCGCCTGGCGCTGGGATTCCTCTTGCTGTTTGGCGCTTCGGCCCTGATTTTCGGGTTGACCGAGGCCCTACCCGGAGACGCCGCGCAAGCCGTCCTGGGGCAGTCCGCCACCCCTGAATCCCTTGCCAACCTCCGTGAGGAGATGGGGCTGAACCGTCCCGCCTTGACCCGGTATTTCGAATGGCTTGGCGGAATTGTCCAAGGTGACATGGGCACGTCCCTGACCAACAAGCTGGACATCGCCGAGTCGGTCAGCAACCGATTGGGCAATACGTTGTTTCTTGCCTTCTGGGCGGCCATCGTCTCGGTGCCCCTTGCAATTTTTCTTGGCCTCGTCGCGGTACGCTACCGCAACCGCTGGCCCGACAAGCTGATCTCAGCCGTTACTCTGACGACAATCTCGATCCCGGAATTCCTGATCGGCTACGTCCTTGTCTATTTCATCGCGGTCAAGCTGGGCATGTTCTCGCCGCTGGCGATGATCAATGACAGCATGTCCTTTTGGCAAAAGCTGAACTCGATCGCGCTGCCCGTCATCGTGCTGACCATGGTGGTTCTGGCGCATATGATGCGCATGACTCGCGCCGCAATTTTGAACGTAATGCAGTCGGCTTATGTCGAAACGGCCGAACTCAAGGGCCTGAGCAACTTCAAGGTCATCTGGCGCCATGCCTTCCCGAACGCCATCGCCCCCATCGTGAACGTGGTGATGCTGAACCTGGCCTATCTGGTCGTCGGCGTCGTCGTGGTCGAGGTGGTGTTCGTCTATCCCGGCATGGGACAGTATCTGGTGGACCATGTGACCAAACGCGACGTGCCGGTGGTTCTGGCCTGCGGCGTCATCTTCGCCGCAATCTACATCGGGCTGAACATGGTTGCCGACATCGTCGCAATCCTGGCCAACCCAAGGCTGAGGCACCCGAAATGAAGAACATCCCAATCTCTGCAATGATCGGGCTGGCCTTCACCGCCCTTTATTTTATCATCGCCGTCTTTGCACCCTTCCTGGCGCCCTACGGCATGGCCGAGGTGGTAGGCGACGTGTGGGAGCCCTCGAGTTCGCAATTCTGGCTGGGCACCGACAATATCGGCCGCGATCTTCTCAGCCGCATGATCTATGGCGGGCGCACCACGATCTTCATCGCCACCGCCGCCACCATCCTCAGCTTCGTCACCGGTTCGATCCTGGGCTTTCTGGCGGCCGTGCTGGGAGGCTGGGCCGATCAGGTGATGTCGCGGACCGTGGACCTGATCATGTCGATCCCGTCGCTGATCACCGCGCTGGTGGTTCTGGCCATGGTGCCGGTCACCATCCCGGTTCTGATCGTGGTCATGGGCCTGCTGGACGCCACCCGCGTCTATCGTCTGGCCCGGGCCGTGGCCGTTGACATCGAAGTCATGGACTATGTCGAGGCCGCCAAGCTGCGCGGTGAGGGCCGCGGCTGGATCATCTTCCGCGAGATCCTGCCCAACGCGCTGTCCCCGCTGGTGGCCGAACTGGGCCTGCGCTTCATCTTCATGGTGCTGTTCGTCTCGACCCTGTCGTTCCTGGGCCTGGGCGTTCAACCTCCGCTGGCCGATTGGGGCGGCATCGTGAAGGAAAACAAAGACGGCATCGTCTATGGCATCGGCGCGGCACTGTACCCGGCGGTGGCCATCGCCACGCTGGCCATCTCGGTCAACCTGGTGGCCGACTGGATCCTGAACCGCACCACATCGCTGAAAGGAGGCCGGGGATGAGCGATACCCTTCTCAAGGTCCGTGACCTCAAGATCGGCGCAACCGTCTACCCGCCGGGCGAAAAGCCCCGCGACATCGAAATCGTGCACGGGGTCAGCTTTGACCTCGAGCGCGGCAAGGTGCTGGGGCTGATCGGGGAATCCGGTGCGGGCAAATCGACCATCGGGCTGGCATCGATGGCTTATGGCCGGGGCGGCGTTAAGATCACCGGCGGTGAGGTCTGGGTGAACGGGCGCGACATCCTCAAGACGTCGCTGTCGGATATCCGCAAACTGCGCGGCGGCGAGGTGACCTATGTGTCGCAATCGGCGGCGGCGTCCTTCAATCCCGCCAAGAAGATCATGGATCAGGTGGTCGAAGCCGCGGTCGAGCAGAAGAAGTTCAGCCGCAAAGAGGCCGAGGCCCGTGCGCGTGAGCTGTTCGCCAAGCTGGGCCTTCCCGACCCGGACAACATCGGCAACCGCTATCCGCACCAGGTCTCGGGCGGGCAGCTGCAGCGTTGCATGACGGCGCTGGCGCTGTGCCCCGAGCCGGATCTGGTGGTGTTCGACGAACCCACGACCGCGCTCGACGTGACCACCCAGATCGACGTCCTGATGGCGATCAAGGAAGCAATCCGCGACACCGGCGTGGCCGCGCTGTACATCACCCACGATCTGGCGGTCGTGGCGCAGGTCAGCGATGACATCATGGTGCTGCGCATGGGCGACACGGTCGAATACGGCACCACCGACCAGATCATCAACAACCCACAAGAAGAGTACACGCGGGCGCTGGTCTCGGTCCGTTCGATCGAACACGAGGAAAAACAGCCCACGCCCGAACCCGTGCTGCAGGTCGATGGCATCACGGCCCGTTACAAGGGGCTGAATTTCGACGTGCTGCACAACGTCAATGTCGAGGTACATCCGGGCCAGACGCTGGCGGTCGTGGGGGAATCGGGGTCGGGCAAGTCCACGCTGGCCCGGGTGATCACCGGCCTGCTGCCCCCGCGCGACGGCGAGATCACCTTTGCCGGGCGCAAGCTCAGCCCCGATCTGGCCGGACGCTCGCGCGAGGACCTGCGCGAGTTGCAGATGATCTACCAGATGGCCGATGTTGCGATGAACCCGCGCCAGACGGTGGGTACAATTATCGGCCGGCCGCTCGAGTTCTACTTCAACATGCGCGGCACCGAGAAGCGCAAGCGCATCGTTGAACTGCTGGACGAGATCGAACTGGGCGAAGGTTTCATCGACCGGTACCCGGCCGAGCTGTCCGGCGGTCAGAAACAGCGTGTGTGCATCGCCCGCGCGCTGGCGGCCAAGCCCAGGATGATCATCTGTGACGAGGTCACCTCGGCGCTGGATCCTCTGGTAGCGGACGGTATTCTCAAGCTGTTGCTGGACCTGCAGAAGATCGAGGACGTGGCCTATCTGTTCATCACCCATGACCTGGCGACGGTGCGCGCGATCAGTGACAGCATCGCCGTGATGTATCAGGGGCGCGTGGTGCGCTATGGGCCCAAATCGCAGGTGCTGAGCCCGCCGTTCGACGACTATACCGATCTGCTGCTCAGTTCGGTGCCGGAAATGCATCTGGGCTGGCTGGAAGAGGTCGTGGCCCACCGCAAGATGGAGAGCGCCGGCAACTGAGCCGCTGGCTGTGCAGGCCGACAAAACACTCTGAAATCCCGACACTTTGTTTCTATCGAAGTGTCGGGATTTTCTCAGTTCTGGCGGGAACAGGCAGCCTTGGCTGACCGAATCTCCTAGGGTGGGCCAAATAAGCCATCCAATACGAGGGCCATGCGATGGACCGCAAGCTTCTGCTCATCATTCTCGACGGGGTTCCCTGGCGCAATTTCCGCCGGCTATTCGGCAACCTCGAGGGCTGGGTCGACAGCGGCGAGGCGCGGGTTTGGAAGCTGCGTTCGGTGCTGCCTTCGATCTCGGCCAGCTGCTATGCCTCGATCCACACGGGCGTGACACCACAGGAGCATGGCTGCACCGGAAACGGCAACGTGTTCCGGCTGGACCACAAGGACATATTCAGCCAGGTGCGCGAGGCCGGCGGCGTGACCGGGGCCGTTACCCACAGCTTCTGGTCGCAGTTCTTCAACCGCCACCCTTTCGACTATGTGCGCGACATCGAATACGACGAGCCGGACAGCGCCACCATCAACCACGGCCGCTTCCACTCGATGACGGGCTATGGCAAGGCCAACCAGATGACGCCGTCGGATGTCGACCTGTTCGCGACCCTGACCAACCTGTGCCTGCGGTTCGGGCTGGATTACGGCATTCTTCATACCTGTACGCTCGACAGCATGGGCCACCGCTTCTACCACGACTGTGAAGAGATGGATCACGCCTGCTTCGTCTTGGACGAGATGCTGGCCCCTTTCATCCCCCGCTGGCGGCAGTTGGGATACGAGGTGATCGTGACCGCCGATCACGGCCAGGACGAGCGCGGCCACCACGGCGGGCGCAGCGCGCTGCAGCAGGAAACGGCGCTGTACTACTTCGGCGATGTCGAGGGTCCCGATGCGGAAACGGTCATTGACCAATTACAGTTGGCGCCCACGATCCTGACCCGCATGGGCGCACCGGTGGCCGAGACGATGAAGGCCAGGCCGTTCCTGCGCTGAGCGCGGTCAGTCGTAGTTCCACAACCCCTGCCCCAGCGCCTCGACCGCGATCGAGATCCGTTCGAAGCTGTCGGCGGCGCGGGTCACCGAATGGCGGGCGCGCAGGTAGCCATGCACGAGTCCGGCCTCGTTGATCCAATGCGCCTGCCCGCCGGCGGCGGTGATTTTGGCGCAGTACGCGGCTCCGTCATCACGCAGGGGATCGCAGTCGGCGGTCACGACTACCGTCGGCGGCAGCCCGGAAAAGTCGGTATCGTGCAGGGGTGCGAATGTTGGGTCATGTTCCGGGACGGCGCCGCCGCAGCGGACCTTTTCATAGAACAGGACCTCGTCGCGCGTCAGCATCGGGGCGTGGGCGTGTTCGATGTACGATCCCTGGTTCGGGTCGCCGCCCAAACCGGGATAGATCAGAACCTGCCCCAGGATGCTCCCGATGCGCCCGCGCGCGTGATGGGCGACGGCTGCGGCCAGGTTTCCGCCCGCGCTGTCCCCGGCCAGAACCAGCGGATCGCCGAATTCGGATTCCACCCAGTTCACCGCGGTCCAGCAATCCTGGAACTGCGCCGGATGAACATGTTCAGGACACAGGCGGTAGTCGACCGCCACCACCCGATAGCCAGTTTGGGCGCACAGTTCGGCGCAGACGTCATCGTGGCTGTCCAGCCCGCCCACGACGAACCCGCCGCCATGCATGTAGACGACGGTTCGGGTGGGATCTCCGCAGGAATAGATGCGCACCCCGACCCCATCGGCCGAGCTGTCCCGCGTTTCGACGCCCGGTGGACGCGGCTGCCGAAACGCGCGGCACATGTCGTCGTAGACGCGGCGCTGGTCCTCGATGGACCGATCCACCGCGTCTTCGGGATAGCTTTCGGCGGTGCGCCGGATGAACGCCCAGGTCTCCTCGTCAATCAGACGTTCATAGTCCATTGCCCCTCCGGATCAGTCGGCCCACTCCCACGGCCGGGTGAAGTTGCCCAGCACCTGGTTCACATCGTCTTCGGATGCGCCGTTCGCGTCAAGCTGCGCGACAAGGCCGCGCTTTTTGTCGTCGATGACCGACACGACCCGCGCCGCAACGCCGGCGGTTTCCAACGCCTGGTTGTAGACCCGCGTGATCGCCTGTTTGCGCAGTTCCGGCTTGAAGACCTTGCCCACCGCGGTTTTCGGCAGTTCCGGCAGGATGGTCATGTGCTTGGGATGCGCCGCGCGTTCGTGCACGTGCACCTTGCAGTATTCCAGCAGTTCTTCCTCGGTCACGCTGGCGCCTTCGACCAGTTCGACAAAGGCACAGGGAACCTCGCCCGCATGGGCGTCGGGCTGGCCGATGGCGCCGGCAAAGGCCACCGCGTCATGGCCCAGCAAGGCCTCTTCGATCTCGGCCGGGTCGATATTGTGGCCGCCGCGAATGATCAGATCCTTGGCCCGGCCCGTGATCCACAGATACCCGTCCGCATCGAACCGACCCAGGTCGCCGGTGCGCAGGTACTTGTCGAAATAGTAGAGATCGACGTTCTTGTCTTCCTCGGTATAGGTGTTCCCGGCATAGACACCCGGGTTCGACACGCAGATCTCGCCCACTTCGTCCACCGCGCATTCCTTGGGGCCGTCGGGACTGTCGCGCAGGATCTTGACGTCAGTGTACGGGAACGGAATCCCGATCGAGCCGATTTTCTTCTCGCCATCCACCGGGTTGCAGGACACCAGGCAGGTGGCCTCGGTCAGGCCATAGCCTTCGACGATGGTCACACCGGTCGCTTTCTCGAACCGGCGGAACAGTTCGACCGGCAGCGGGGCCGAGCCCGAGAAGGCCGTCTTGACGGTTGAAATGTCGGCATCCACCGGACGCTGCATCTTGGCCGAGATCGCCGTGGGCACGGTGATGATGAACGACACCTTCCAGCGCTCGATCAGCTTCCAGAAGTTGTCGAACACTCCGTCGCCGCGATACCCGGCGGGGGTCGGGAACACCACATGGGCGCCCGACGACACCGCTGCCATCACGATCACATGGCAGGCAAAGACGTGGAACATCGGCAGCGGGCACATGATCACGTCCTCTTCCGAGAACAGCAGCGTGTGGCCCAGCCAACCATTGTAGATCATGCCGGAATATTTGTGCTGCGCGACCTTGGGCATACCTGTGGTGCCGCCGGTATGGAAATAGCAGGCAACCCGGTCCTCTTTGCTGTCCTCGAAGGTCAGCGTGGTGGGTTGCTTCGCCAGTTCCTTGTTGAAATCCAGATAATCGGCGTGGGCCAGATGCTCTTTGTCGGCCATCTTGGGCCGGACCAAAGGCACGATCCACGATTTCGGCGGCGTCAGGTACCGGTTCAGGTCAATCTCCAACACGGTGTTGACACCCGGCGCGTGGCGCACGGCCTCGGCGACCTTCTGCGCGACGTCCGTTTTCGGGAATGGCTTCAGCGTGACCACGACCTTGGCCTTGGTCTCACGCAGGATCGACGCGATCTGCTCTGGCTCGAGCAGCGGGTTGATCGGGTTCACGATCCCGGCCACCGCGCCGCCCATCATGGTGACCAGCGTCTCGTTGCAGTTGGGCAGCACATAGGCCACCACGTCGTTTTCCTTGACCCCCAAAGAGCGGAACAGGTTGGCCGCCTGGTTCGTCTTGGTCAGCAGTTGCGACCATGTCAGGGTTTCGGCCTTGTCCTTGGGGCCGGACAGGATCTGGAAACTGATCGCGTTGCGATCCGGGAACTTGGCGGCCGTGCGCGAGAGCAGTTGATGGAACGTGACGGGGACGTCGCGGTCCTCCCACGGCATTTCCTGCTCCATTCTCAGTTTGTCTTCCTTGCCCACAAAGGCCATGTGGTTCCTCCCCTTTTTTACCCTGCATTTTTGCAGGCTGTCTTGCGTCCAAGATGTAAGCAAATGCAGCCCTGCGCAAGCGAGGGCTTACCCTCGGGCAAGGGGAAAAAGTAGAATGACGCTACGGCGGTTCGCGAAATGCCCGCGCGTCACTTCACTCGGCGGCCACACCATCGGTGAACTGGAGACGCGCCAGACGCGCATAAAGCCCATCTTGCGCCACCAGATCGTCATGGGTGCCCTGCGCCACGATCCGGCCGTTCTCCATCACCACGATGCGATCGGCCTTTTTCACGGTGGCCAGACGGTGCGCCACGATCAGGGTGGTGCGCCCGGCGCGCATCTGGTCGACAGCGGCCTGAACGGCGCGCTCGCTCTCGGCGTCCAGCGCCGAGGTCGCCTCGTCCAGCAGCAGAACCGGAGCGTCGCGCAAAATCGCCCGCGCGATGGCGATGCGCTGTTTCTGACCGCCCGACAGCATCACGCCGCGTTCGCCGACGAAACTGTCATAGCCTTCGGGCAGGGCCGAGATGAAGTCATGCGCCGCGGCGGCACGGGCCGCGGCCTCGACCTCGGCATCCGAGGCGTCCAGCCGTCCGAACCGGATGTTTTCGCGCGCCGAGGCCGCAAAGATCACCGGATCCTGCGGAACCAGCGCCATGTGCTGCCGGAAATCCGCCCGGCGCATGTCGCCCAGATCGATCCCGTCTAGGCTGACCTGACCGGCCTCGGGGTCGTAGAACCGCTGGATCAACTGGATCACGGTCGTCTTGCCCGCGCCCGAGGGTCCGACGAAGGCCACGGTCTCGCCCGGGTTCACTGTCAGCGACAGGTCGTCCAGTGCCAGAACGTCTGGCCGGGCCGGGTAGCGGAAGGTGACGTTGTCAAAGGTGATCTGTCCCTTGATCGGCTGCGGCAGCGCCTTGGGTTGTGTCGGGTCGTTGACCGTATCTTCGGCGTTCAGCAACTCGACCAGCCGCTCGGTGGCGCCTGCGGCACGCTGCAGCTCGCTCCAGATTTCGGAAAGGGCGGCTACGGACCCGGCCATGATGATCGAATAGATCACGAACTGGATCAGCACGCCTTCGGTCATCACGCCGTTGCGCACATCGTTCGCCCCCATCCACAAAACTCCGACGATCCCCGAGAAAACCAGAAAGATCACGATCACCGTCAGAACCGCCCGCGTCTGGATACGGCGCAGGGAAACATGGTACGAGGTCTCGGTCATGTCGCCGAACTGGCGGCGGCTGGCGTCCTCATGGGTGAACGCCTGTACGGTCTGAACGGCGCCCAGCGCCTCGCCTGCATTGCCCGACGAGGCGGCGATCCAATCCTGGTTTTCGCGGCTTATGACCCTCAGCCGACGCCCGAGAACCAGGATCGGCACCACCACCACCGGGATCAGCAGCAAAACCAGCCCGGTCAGCTTGGCCGAGGTCAGCAACATCAGCACAAGCCCGCCGATGAACATCAGGAAATTCCGCAATGCGATCGACACTGACGAGCCCAGAACGGATTGGATCAGCGTGGTGTCGGTGGTGATACGGCTCAGGACCTCACCGGTCATGATGCGTTCGTAGAAGGCGGGGCTCATGCCGATGACGCGGTCAAAGACTGCCTTGCGGATGTCAGCCACGACCCGCTCGCCCAACCGGGTCACCAGCATGTACCGGATACCCGTTCCCACCGCCAAAACCGCCGCGATGCCCAGAGCCGCCAGGAAATACCAATCGAGCAGTTCACCGTCTTCGATGCGGAAGTTGTCGACCACGCGCCGCACCGCCAAAGGCAAGGTCAGGGTCATGCTGGCCGTCAGAACCAGCGCTAGCGTCGCCCCAAGCATCAGCAGCCGATAAGGTTTCATGAACGGCCACAAAGAGGCCAGCACGCCCAGCTTCCGGGATCCGGGTCGATCTTCATGAGCACCGGGCGCCTGCACGTTTGCTTGGTTGGCGGAGCGTGTTCTTGCCATGCCTGACCCTTTTTACCTTCTGGGACTCGCGATATGGCTTCTTGGCGGCGCAGGCGCGCCGGGTCAAGGAGACTGCGCGCAATAGCACCCCGACAAGGGCTTTTTGACGCAACTTATTCCGGAGAGTTTGGAGCGGGTAGACGGAATCGAACCGACATAGCCTGCTTGGAAGGCAGGGGCTTTACCATTAAGCTATACCCGCTTGGTGAAGGGCTGAGTAGTCCATGCCCGGGCCGTCGTCAAGAACCGAAATCCACCTACGCATCGCTTTTGCGACTGCCTGCGTGCGGTCAACCATTGCAGACTGCGCGGCCAACCGCCCATCGCTCTGAATTGCACTTGTTTTGGGGTCGCGCACTGGCGCAGCATACGATTGCAGTGCTTGCCGTTCGCGAAAACCTGCCTAGCGTGTGTACCGCCCCAAACGGTTAATGGGGTTGTTAAGTACCTGTAACAATCAGTTCCTAAATCCGTTTCACAAATTCATTCCGACAGCGAGGAATCATCCAATGCAAGACGTTGATCCAGCCACCCTTTCCGCCGACGATTGGGACGAACTGCATTTTCCCCGCCCCGACGAAAACGACTTTGACCGCGTCGTCGAAAGCGCCCTGTCGCGACGCGGCTTTCTGGGCGGAGTGTTGGCCTTCGGGTCGGGCGCTGCGGCCATGGGCAGCGGTCTGCTGGGGTCGACCTCAGCCTACGCACAGACCGCTTCTCGTTTTGCCTTCACTCCGATCGCGGCCCAGACCGATGGCACCGTGCATGTACCCGAGGGGTATGAATGGAAAGTCCTCATGCGCTGGGGCGATCCGCTGTTCTCCGAGGCTGACGGGTATGACATCACCGATGGTGGACCGGTCGAAAACTCGGACAAGGTTTTTGGCGAAAACACTGATGGTATGGAAACCTTCTCGTTCCAAGGGCACCAGTTGATCGCCATCAATCACGAGTATCCCAATCGCAAAATCAACCTGCCCGCAGCGCAGGAAGGTGTGCCCGCAAACGCGGATGACGTTCGAAAGTTGCAGAACCTGCAGGGTGTGACGGTGATGGAAATTGCCGAAACCCCGGATGGCTGGACCGTGGTCAAGGACAGCCCTTTCAATCGCCGAATTCACCACAACACCCCCATGAAGATCGTGGGGCCGGCAGCTGGCCACGACCTGCTGAAGACCGAGGCCGATCCGACCGGCACAACGTCGCTGGGCACGATGAACAATTGCGGCTCGGGCAAGACACCTTGGGGCACCTACCTGACCTGCGAAGAGAACTTCAACGGCTACTTCGGCTCCAGCAACGAAAGCGCGACATATACTCCAAAGGTCGCGGATGGCTTCAAGCGATACGGCATCAAGGCCGAAAGCTGGAACGGGTACGAATTGTTCGATCCGCGGTTTGACACCTCGAAGAACCCCAACGAACCACATCGCGTCGGCTGGGTGGTCGAAATCGACCCGACCGATCCCAACAGCACCCCGGTCAAGCATACCGGACTTGGGCGGTTCAAACATGAAAACGCCGCGGTCGAGTTGGCCAAGGATGGTCGCATTGTCGTCTATATGGGCGATGATGAGCGGGGCGAATACCTGTACAAATTCGTCTCGAACGGCGTCTACACCCCCGGCGGGGATACCGAAGGTCTGCTGGATGACGGCACGCTGTATGTTGCCAGATTCAACGACGACATGTCCGGTGAATGGGTGCCGCTGACACCGGAAACCACCGGCATGGACGAAGCCGAGATTCTGATCTTTGCCCGCATCGCGGCGTCTGAGGCCGGTGGAACCACGATGGACCGACCGGAATGGGTTGCAACCAGCCCGGTTCTTGCCGAGGCCTATTGCTGCCTGACCAACAACAAGAACCGTGGCGTCAAACCCAACGCGGGTGGCGATGATACTTCGGTCAATGGCCCCAACCCTCGGGAAACCAACAAATACGGGCAGATTGTTCGCTGGCGGCCAGCCAACCAGGATCATGCAGAAACGGCGTTTCAGTGGGATCTGTACGTCATGGCCGGCAATCCGACAGTGCATTCCGATGCGTATGCCGGGTCCGAGAACGTAAACGAAGGCAACCTGTTCAACTCGCCCGACGGGATGATGATCGACAGCACCGGCGTGGTCTGGATCCAGACCGACGGGAACGACGACAACGAAGGCGATTTTGCAGGCCATGGCAACAACCAGATGCTGGCTGGCGACCCGATCAAGGGTGAAATCGTTCGATTCATGACCGGCCCGAACGGCTGCGAGGTGACCGGTCTGACATGGTCGGCCGACCGCCGGACCATGTTTGTAGGCATCCAGCACCCCGGTGGATCCTGGCCAGATGGGGGCACGCCGCGTTCCTCGATCATCGCGATCAAACGCAAGGACAACGGACAGGTCGGCTGAACCGTCTTACCTCAGCGATCACCCCCGGCGAAGCGTCGGGGGTGACAGTGCTGTTCAGAGATCTTGGCCCGGCATCGCCAAAGGCCCACCATCGGCTGCAAGGTGACGCTCGGGCAGCCACGGGTTCAGTTCCAGCGCCTCTGCCAGTGCAACGCGGGCTTCTTCCATTCTCTGCAGACCCATGAGGGTCAGCGCACGACCGCTCATCGCTGCGATATGGTTCGGCGACAATTCTAGTGCGCGGTCCAGATCGGTCAGGGCCGTTTCAAAATCCTGACGCAGGAAATTCACGAATGCGCGCTGGTTGTAGCCCTCGGCATACTCGGGGCAATATGCAATCAAACGGTCGAAATCCTGCAGCGCCCCCAACAGATCCCAGGCATTACGTCTGGACATGCCCTGATCCAATACGGTCTGCGCGGCCTCGTCAGGTGCGTCGGCCCACAGCTCCCACATCTGGTTCGAGATCTCGCGCGCGGCCATCTCGGTCTCGGCCTGCTGGATCTGACCGATAAGTTCACCCAGCCGGGCGGCGTGATCGGGCGCAGGCGGGCAGGTCTCAGCAATTGCCGGGATCCCAACGCCCGCGCTCAGAACTGCGGAAAGAATAAGGTGTCTCATAGTTCAATGGTGACGCGGATCGCCCTTTCGTCAACCCGCGCCATCGATGGCATCGGCCAGCCCGGTCTCTTTCACCGCCTCCATCGCCACGAAGGTTGAGGTGCTGGCCACATGCGGCAGCGACGAAATCTTTTCGGCCAGAACCGCGCGATATTCCGTCATCGACCCGGTCCGCACCTTCAGCAGATAGTCGAAATTCGACGCGATCATATGCGCTTGTTCGATCTCGGGCACTTTGCGGACAGCCGCGTTGAACTCAGCCAGCGCCTTTTCCCGCGTGTCGGTCAAGCGCACCTCGACAAAGGCCACATGGTCCAGCCCTAGGCGGATCGGATCCAGCATGGCGCGATAGCCGGTGATGACCCCCTCGGACTCGAGCCGTTTCAGCCGCGCCTGTGTCGGCGATTTCGACAGCCCGATCCGCCGAGCCAGATCAGCGACCGAGATCCGCCCGTCCTCGGCCACGATGGACAGAATCGCGCGGTCAAACCGGTCCAAACCCGGAAAGTCGTTTCGCATGGAGTTTGATCCAAAATTCAGGACGATATATGCCTAGTAGAACAATTTCGGTCCGTTGTCCCGCAAAATCACCGGTATATTAATCGAAAGACCGGAGGACACATGACTCACAGCCTGCGCCACACCATCGACTCCATGACCTACGCGGACCAGACCGCGTTGCTGAACTCCCTGACCGATCAGGCCGCCCTGACCCAGGCAGACAGGGCTGCCATCTGCTCGGCCGCGGCGCAGTTGGTGCGCGACATCCGGTCCAGCACGTCGCCGGGGCTGATGGAAGTGTTTCTGGCGGAATACGGCCTGTCCACCGATGAAGGCATCGCGCTTATGTGCTTGGCCGAGGCACTGTTGCGGGTGCCCGACGCCGAAACCATCGACGCGCTGATCGAAGACAAGATCGCACCGTCGGATTGGGGCAAGCACCTGGGCCACTCGTCGTCGTCGCTGGTCAATGCCTCGACCTGGGCGCTTATGCTGACGGGCAAGGTGCTGGACGAGGGCAAGGCCTCGCCGGTCAGCGCTCTGCGCGGCGCCATCAAGCGGCTAGGCGAGCCGGTCATCCGCACCGCCGTCGGGCGCGCGATGAAGGAAATGGGCCGTCAGTTCGTTCTGGGTGAAACGATCCAGTCCGCCATGAAACGCGCCGCCGGGATGGAGGCCAAGGGCTACACCTATTCCTACGACATGCTGGGCGAGGCCGCGCGCACCGAGGCAGACGCCGCGCGCTATCACCTTTCATATTCCCGTGCCATCGCGGCGATTGCCGATGCCTGCACGCAGGACGACATCCGCGCCAACCCCGGCATCTCGGTTAAACTTTCGGCGCTGCATCCGCGCTACGAAGTAGCCCAGGAACAGCGCGTGATGCACGAACTGGTGCCGCGCCTGCGGGCGCTGGCGCTGCTGGCCAAGGCCGCCGGAATGGGCCTGAACGTCGACGCCGAAGAGGCTGACCGCCTGTCGCTGTCGCTGCAGGTGATCGAGGCGGTTCTGTCCGAGTCAGCGCTGGCCGGATGGGATGGGTTCGGCGTGGTGGTACAGGCCTATGGACCGCGTGCCGGGCTGGTGCTCGACACGCTTTATGAGATGGCCGAGCGGTATGACCGCAAGCTGATGGTGCGTCTGGTCAAAGGCGCCTACTGGGACACCGAGATCAAGCGCGCGCAGGTCGAGGGCGTCGACGGCTTCCCGGTCTTCACCAACAAAGCGGCAACCGACATCTCTTACATCGCCAATGCCCGCAAGCTCTTGGGCATGACCGACCGGATCTATCCTCAGTTCGCGACCCACAACGCCCACACGGTCAGTACGATCCTGCACATGGCCGAGGGTCAACCCTTCGAGTTCCAGCGCCTGCACGGCATGGGCGAGACCCTGCACCAGATCGTCAAGGACCAACGCGATACCCGCTGCCGCATCTACGCGCCAGTTGGCGCGCATCGCGACCTGCTGGCCTATCTGGTGCGGCGGCTGCTGGAAAACGGCGCCAACAGTTCGTTCGTCAACCAGATCGTGGACGAAAACGTGGCCCCCGAAGTGGTGGCAGCCGATCCGTTCGAGGTCGTGCGGAAACCTGCACGCCACATCCCAACCGGCCCCGAACTGTTTCAACCTGAAAGACCAAACTCGCAGGGTTTCGACCTGCATCACACGCTGACTTTGGACCGGATTGATGCCGGCCGCGACGCCTTTCGCGCACATCACTGGTTCGCGCAGCCCCTGCTGGCCGGTGACGCAGCGCCCGAGGCCGAGAAACCTGTCATCAACCCCGCCCTGCCCGAGGACCGGCCCGGCGCGGTCGCCCCGGCCAGCGCCGCGGATGTGGAGCTGGCGCTGGCCGCAGCTGCTCCGTGGCAGGTCCCGGAGGCCGAGCGCAGCCGCATCCTGAATGCCGCCGCCGACCTCTACGAGGAGCAGTATGGCGAGCTCTTCGCCCTTCTGGCGCGTGAGGCCGGCAAATCGCTGCCCGATGCGGTAGCCGAACTGCGCGAGGCGGTGGACTTCCTGCGCTACTACGCCGCCAACATCCCCGAGGGCGAGCCTGTGGGCACCTTCACCTGCATCAGCCCGTGGAACTTCCCTCTGGCGATTTTCACCGGGCAGATCTCGGCTGCGCTCGCCGTAGGCAATGCGGTTCTGGCCAAGCCCGCGCCGCAGACTCCGTTGATCGCCCACCGCGCCGTGCAGCTGCTGCACCAGGCCGGAGTACCGCGCGACGCGCTGCAATTGCTGCCGGGCGGGCCATCGGTGGGCGCCGCGCTGACCTCGGACCCGCGGGTTTCCGGCGTGGCCTTCACCGGCTCGACCGCGACGGCGTTGAAAATCCGCGCCGCGATGGCCCAGAACCTCAAACCCGGAACGCCGCTGATCGCCGAAACCGGCGGGCTGAACGCGATGATCGTGGACAGCACCGCCCTGCCCGAACAGGCCGTGCAGTCGATCATCGAAAGCGCCTTCCAGTCGGCGGGGCAGCGGTGCTCGGCCCTGCGTTGTCTGTATCTGCAGGACGACATCGCCGATGACGTGCTGACCATGCTCAAGGGCGCGATGGACGCCCTGTCGGTGGGCGACCCGTGGCTGCTCTCGACCGATTGCGGCCCGGTGATCGACGAACAGGCCCGACAGGGCATCGCCGACCACGTCGCCAAGGCCCGCACTGAGGGTCGTGTTCTGAAGGAACTGGCGCTGCCGCCCGAGGGGATCTTCGTGGCGCCCACGCTGATCGAGGTCCCCGGCATCAATGCGCTGGAACGCGAGATCTTCGGCCCCGTCCTGCATGTCGCCCGGTTCAAGTCACACGAGATCGACCAGGTGATTGCCGACATCAACGCCACCGGCTACGGCCTGACCTTCGGCCTGCACACCCGCATCGACGACCGGGTGCAGCACGTCACCGAGGCGATCCACGCCGGAAATATTTACGTGAACCGTAACCAGATCGGCGCGATCGTCGGCTCGCAGCCTTTCGGCGGCGAAGGCCTGTCCGGCACCGGCCCCAAGGCGGGCGGCCCGAACTATCTGGCCCGTTTCTGCGCCCCGGACCGACAGGTCGTGGCCGCGGAATTGTCCGCCCCAGCCGACCTGCCCGCACCGGTCGGGCAGCCTGCCGCGCCGACGACCCGTTCGATGCCCGGACCGACCGGCGAATCGAACCGGCTGACCGAGTTTCCCCGCGCGCCGTTCCTGTGCCTGGGCCCCGGCCCCGAGGCGTCCAAGGCACAGGCAGACGCCATTCTCGCGCTTGGCGGCACCGCGATTCAGACCGAGGGCGCGCTTGACCTGCACCGGCTTGAGAACCTGCCGGGAATATCGGGGGTTCTGTGGTGGGGCGATGCGGACACCGCGCGTCAGATCGAGCGTCATCTGGCTCGGCGAGGCGGCCCCATCCTGCCGCTGATCCCCGGCTTGCCCGACCGGTCGCGGGTGATGGCCGAGCGCCATGTCTGCGTCGACACCACGGCCGCCGGAGGGAACGCCGCACTTCTGGGCGGTTCGGCATAAGCTGACTTGACGCTGGGCCGGGAAAAGCCCAGCGTCCCCCCATGTTTCCAATTCGAGACCACAACCCTTCGGGCCGCACACCCTATGTCGTCTATGCGCTGATCGCGGCGAATGTCCTGGTTTTCCTCAGCTATGTCGGAATCATGGACGATGCCCGGCTGATCAACCGGTTCTATTTCGACTATGCGATCATCCCCGCCCGCATCAGCGACGGCGTGGCGCTCGAGACGTTGGTGACGTCGATGTTCCTGCATGGCGGCTGGATGCATCTGATCGGCAACATGCTGTTCCTGTGGATCTTCGGCGACAACATGGAAGACGAGATGGGCCACCTGCCCTTCCTGCTGTTCTACATGGTCGCGGGTATCGGCGCCGGGCTGGTCCATATCGTTACGGCTCCCGGGTCGCTGGTACCCACCATCGGCGCGTCCGGCGCAATTGCCGCAGTGATGGGTGGGTACCTGCTGATGTTCCCAAAGGCGCGCGTCGATATCCTGCTGATTCTGATCATCTACTTCCGGGTCTTCACCATCCCGGCCTTCGTGATGCTGGGCGTCTGGCTGGGCATGCAGTTCCTTGGCAGCGTGTCCAGCAACCCTGACGCCGGCGGTGTGGCCTATTGGGCGCATACGGGCGGTTTCGTGATCGGTTTGGTACTGTGCATCCCACTGTGGCTGAAACGCGGCGGGCCGGCCTATTGGAACCGCACCCACGGCCACCCGCCGCATCCCGAACACCGCTACAAGCTCAGCCAGTCCCGCATACCAAGAGTGCCACGCCGATGAGCCAAATGACCGCCACCTGCCATTGCAGCGCCGTGAAGATCGAGGCCGAGTTCCCCGGTGGCCTGTCCACGGCTGCCCGATGCGACTGTTCCTTCTGCATCCGCCGCGGGGCCGCCGCCGTGACCGCCATAACCGAGAGCCTGCGCATTCTTGAAGGCGCCGAGAACCTGAGCCTCTACACGTGGGGAACGCATACGGCGAAACACTATTTCTGCAAGACTTGCGGGATTTACGTTTATCACCAAAGACGCTCGGATCCGGCGGAGTGTGGCGTCAACCTTGGCTGCATCGAGGGCGCAAACCCCAGAACCCACGGGCCGATTCCCTGGAACGACGGGGTCAATCACCCCTCTGATCGGCCTGACTGATCCGGACTTTGACCACCGCTCAACCGCGTGATCTCTTGCGCAGCCTGAACGACGTGGGCGGCAAGCTCGGGTGCCCGGTCCGGATTGAATCGCGCGGTCGGCCCAGAGACAGAGATTCCGGCACAAGGCTCCTGCTTGTCGTTGAAGATTGCGGCTCCGATGCAGGACATGCCCGAGTGGCGCTCCTCTCGATCATAAGACCATCCGCGCAGCCGCGTTTCGGTCAGATCCTCGCGCAAGGTATCCAATGTGGCGCAAGTATTGGGCGTATATGGCACAAGCTGGGTGTCGGCCAACACCTTGGCCCGGGATGCCTCGGTCATGGCCGCCAGGATCGCTTTGCCCGTACCCGAGGCATACATCGGCGTACGAGCGCCCGGCGGAAAGAACGCCCGGATCGGGTTCGATGTCTCGACTTGCCCGACAAACACAACTTCCGACCCGTCGGGAACTGCAAGGTTCGCAGTTTCTCCGCTGTCCTGCATCAGGCGTCTAAGAACTGACCGGCCGATCTCGACAACGCTGTTGTGCCGCAGAAACGAAGCGCCTGTGCGATAGGCTTCGACTCCGATCATCCATTCCTGACGTTCTTCGCTGAAGCTGACGAACCCATGCTTTTGCAAGGTCGTCAGGATGCGATGCGTGGTTGCAGTAGGCACGTCGATCTCACGCGCGAGGTCGCTGAGCGCGGTGCGTTCAAGCCGTGCGACTGTGGTCAGAACCCCCAGCGCACGGTCCAACGCCTGCATGGTTCCGGCCGAGCTTTCCTTGAACAACGACTTGGGCCGTCCGCGCGGCCGCTTCTGGGCTGACATTGTGATTCTCCCTCATTTTGGCCGAACGGCCGTCTGGCTTTCTCAGCTGATCACAAACACTCAGCGAAATGAGAAAGTGAATATCCTGCATTTATGGCAGGTTACGCATTTTAACAAAATAATGAAAATATTTTTCAAGAAAATTGCATCACCGCCGACGCGGAGACAGACTTGGGGCAAAGCGGAGGACATGATGATGTCAAAACAGAACCCGGTCTTCATTCCCGGCCCGACGAATATCCCGGATCGCCTCCTGCGCGCGATGCAGGTCCAGACCATTGACCACCGCGCGCCGGATTTCGTTCAGGCCTTTGCTCCGGTACTCGAGGGCCTCAAGCAGGTCTTCCGGTCGACCACGGGTCAGATTGTGACCTTTCCATCCAGCGGCACAGGTGGGTGGGAAGCTGCGATCAGCAACACACTGAGCCCGGGCGACAAGGTTCTTGTGGCCCGCCATGGCGTATTCAGCCACCGCTGGATCGACCTTTGCCAACGGCATGGGCTGGACGTGCAAGTCATCGATTGCCCTTGGGGCAGCGGAGCACCTGCCGATCGGTTTCAGTCGATCCTCGCCGACGACCGGAATCACGACATCCGGGCGGTTCTGGTGACGCATAATGAAACGGCCACCGGCGTGCGATCCGATATCCTGTCGGTCCGATCGGCGATGGATGCCTCGGCGCACCCTGCCCTGCTGATGGTCGATTGCGTCAGTTCGCTGGCCTCGATGCCGTTCGAATTCGATGGCTGGGGCGTCGATATTGCGGTTTCGGGGTCGCAAAAGGGGTTCATGCTGGCCGCTGGAATGGCAATCCTGTGCGTCAGCCCCAAAGCGCTGGCAGCGATGGATGGTGCGCGGCTGCCCCGCACCTATTTCGACTTTCGGGACATGTTGGACGCCAATGCCTCGGGCGGGTTTCCTTACACGCCGCCGCTGCAACTGATCTGCGGACTGCAGGAAAGCCTGTCCATTCTGTTTGACGAAAGCCTGGACAACGTCTATGCCCGTCACTTCCGTCTGGCTGAAGGCGTGCGTCGGGCCGTCGACGCGTGGGGATTGAACCTGGTCGCTCAATCGCCGGACCTCTACTCGGACACTGTCAGCGCAGTCTATGTACCCGATGGGTTCGACAGCAATGTCCTGACTAACCATACCTATGACACCTATGGAGTGTCCTTCGGGATCGGCCTGGGCCAATTGAACGGCAAGGCGTTTCGCATCGGGCACCTTGGCAGCCTGACGGACGTCATGGTTCTGTCCGGCCTCGCCACGATCGAGATGGCGATGGCCGATCTGAACTACCCGATACAACTGGGCAGCGGCGTGGCGGCAGCGCAGGAATACTTCCGTGCAAACGGCACCAACCGCTCGCGTGCTGCGGCTTGAGGAGATCGGTATGTTGGACACGCTTTCGGCTGCAGAGCTGACGATCGACGACATGCGCGCTGCGCATGAACGGATCAAACCACATATCCGGCGTACACCCGTCCTGTCGTCGGAGTATCTGAACGCACAAACTGGCGCGCGGCTCTTTTTCAAGTGCGAGAACCTGCAGGAGGCCGGAGCCTTCAAGGTCCGCGGCGCCTGCAATGCGGTATTTGGATTGCCCGACGAGATCGCCGGCAACGGCGTCTGCACCCACTCCAGCGGGAATCATGCACTGTCCCTGTCATATGCGGCCGGTCGGCGCGGTATTCCCTGCAACGTCGTCATGCCGCGCACCGCACCTCAGGCCAAAAAAGACGCGGTCCGCAGGTTTGGCGGCACGATCAACGAATGTGAGCCTTCGACATCATCGCGCGAAGCGACCTTTGCCGAGGTGCAGGCCAAAACGGGTGGCGAATTCGTGCACCCCTACAACGATCCGCGTGTCATTGCAGGACAGGCCACATGCTCGGCCGAGATGCTGGAACAAACAGGTGGGCTTGATGCCGTTATCGCTCCGATCGGCGGCGGCGGTATGGTGTCGGGCACGTGCCTGACAGTATCAAATCTGGCCCCTGACACCGCGATCTATGCCGCGGAACCTCAGCAGGCTGATGACGCATACCGATCTTTCAAAGCCGGTCGGATCATCGCCGACGACGCACCCAAGACGGTGGCCGATGGCCTTCTGGTTCCGCTCAAGGAAAACACCTGGCACTTCGTGTCGCGGAACGTTGCCGACATCTTCACGGCCTCCGAAGACGAAATCGTGGCGGCCATGAAACTGGCCTGGAAACACCTGCGACTGGTGATTGAGCCATCTTCGGCCGTTCCGTTGGCAACCATTCTCAACAAACCCGAGGTTTTTCGAGGCAAACGCGTCGGCGTGATCCTGACCGGCGGCAATGTGGATTTGGACAAGCTGCCCTGGCTGGCCGGGCAAGGAGGAGAAGGATGAACAGACCCGTGAACATCGATCAATTGGACGTCGGCTTCGACATCCCCGCAGCAATCGGCATGGATGAGAGCGAAATCCAGACTCCTTGCCTGATACTGGACCTCGACGCGCTGGAGCGGAACATCCGCAAGATGGGCGACTACGCCAAAGCGCACGGCATGCGCCATCGGGTGCATGGCAAGATGCACAAGTCCGTGGACGTCGCGCGCCTGCAGGAAAAACTGGGTGGCGCAGTTGGTGTGTGCTGTCAGAAGGTCTCGGAGGCCGAGGTTTTTGCGCGCGGCGGGATCAAGGACATCCTTGTGTCCAACCAAGTGCGCGATCCGGCCAAAATTGACCGCTTGGCTCGGCTGCCGAAGCTGGGCGCGCGAACGCTGGTCTGCGTGGACGACATCGAGAATGTGCCCGAGCTGTCCTCTGCGGCGCAGACCCACGGAACGCAGCTGGAGATCCTGGTCGAGATCGACTGCGGCGCGGGGCGCTGTGGGGTGACCAGTACGGCTGACGTCATAACCATTGCCCGCGCGGTCGAGGCGGCACCGAACCTGAAGTTCACCGGCCTTCAAGCCTATCAGGGCGCGATGCAACATCTCGACAGCTATGACGCGCGAAAGGAAAAACTGGATGCAGCAATCGCCATGGTGCGGGACGCTGTCGACGGGTTGAAGGCGGGCGGGATTGAGTGCGAACTGGTCTCGGGCGGCGGGACGGGATCCTATTATTTCGAAAGCAATTCGGGCGTCTACAACGAATTGCAGTGCGGATCCTACGCGTTCATGGATGCCGACTATGGGCGGATTCTGGACCGGAATGGCCAAAGGATCGATCGGGGCGAATGGGAAAACGCCTTGTTCATACTCACCAGCGTCATGAGCCACGCCAAACCGGACAAGGCGATCTGCGACGCAGGGCTCAAGGCGCAGTCGATCGACAGCGGTTTGCCGGTGATTTTTGGCCGCGATGATGTCGAATACCTGAAATGTTCGGACGAACACGGTGTGATCGGCGACCCCAATGGCGTGTTGCGGGTGAATGACAAGTTGCGTCTGGTCCCCGGGCACTGCGATCCGACCTGCAACGTGCACGACTGGTATGTTGGCGTGCGCAACGGAAGGGTCGAGACCCTGTGGCCGGTCTCTGCTCGCGGCAAGGCGTTTTGATCATGAGGGACGAGATGAACGCTGAAACCAATCTGATACAGATCGTTGGCGAAGACCTCTGCAAACAACTGGTCAACCGCGAGCTAGCGTTTGAGGCAATCCAAGACGTGTTCTCAGCGATGGCACGCGGCGGAGCGCGCAACTTCCCCGTCATCCGCGAAGGGCTGGGTCATGCCGGCGCCGTATATGGGTTCAAATCCGGCTTTGACGCCGAAGGGCTGGTTCTGGGTGTCAAATCTGGTGGCTATTGGCCGGGAAACGCCGATCGCGGGCTGACCAACCACCAATCCACCGTCATTCTGTTCGATCCCGATACCGGACAGCCTTCCGCGCTGGTCGGTGGAAACTATCTTACGGCTATCCGCACGGCTGCGTCCTCGGCAGTGTCGATCGCGCACCTGGCCCGCAGGGACGCCAAGGTGCTTGGCATGGTCGGCGCGGGCCATCAATCGGCCTTTCAGTTGCGCGCCGCCGCCTATCAACGCGACTTCGAAAAGGTGGTGGCATGGAACCCCCATCCCGAAATGCTTCCGAAACTGGCCGCCGTCGCGCAGGACATCGGACTGGATTTCGAATCCGTCTCGCAGCGGGAACTGGGGGCACAGGCCGACGTCATCATCACGATCACATCGGCGTTCGAACCGTTGTTGATGCGCGATTGGATCAAGCCCGGAACGCATCTGGCCTGCATGGGCACCGACACGAAGGGCAAGATGGAAGTCGACCCCGAACTGGTTGCTTCGGCTCAGGTCTTCACCGACGAGGTTGCCCAGTCCGTCACCATCGGTGAGGCGCAACATGTCGCGGCTTCGGGCGAGCTGGATCCTGACGCCATCACGCCGATTGGAGCGGTGATCAATGGCGATCATCCCGGCCGAACAAAGGCTGACCAGATCACCTTGTTCGATGGGACCGGTGTTGGGTTGCAGGACCTGGCCGTGGCATCCGTGGCCGCGCGGCTGGCTTCCGAGGCCGGTTTGGCAAGTACTGTACGGCTTTGAAACAAAACGCGCGGCCCATTCGGCCGCGCGAACTTAGAAATTGGTTCTGGTCGTTTCCAGCCGCCGTATAGGCGGATCAGCCGCGGATCACCTTGGCGAACTGGTCGAAAATCGGTTCGTTGGCGCAGATCACTTCCCCGTCAGACAGAATGCTGCCTTCGGGGTTCAACGGTTGAACGAACCCACCCGCTTCTTTCACGATGATGATGCCGGCGGCCAGATCCCAGGCGTTCAGGCGACGCTCCCAGAAGCCTTCGTAGCGGCCAGCGGCAACATAGGCCATATCCAGCGCAGCTGCACCCCAGCGGCGCACACCCGCGCAGGCGGGCATCAGACGGGCCAGGTCCTGCAACGTGGCCGGCAGGTCCGAGCGGCCACCAAACGGCAAACCG
>NZ_JBXWSK010000005.1:0-108209 GCF_059613385.1 Ruegeria sp. BHSA162 | reverse complement strand
GTTCACACTGGACGTACCGCGTGTCGAACCGCTTGCGGCGGCGCAGGCTGTTCGGGTCGTCAGCCTCTTGCTCGATCGCTGTGTGCACGATCGGGTCGTACACGGTAATCACCTGACCGGCATATTCGATGGCATACGGAACAAAGACGTTGTCACCCAACGCATCCCGAATTCCGTTTGAAATCGAAGACTTACCGTTACCCGGCGGGCCGTACATTAGGATCGAGCGACCGGCGCTGACCGCAGGGCCCAGGTGGTCAAGCAGGCTGTCCGGCAGGACAAGGTGCCCCATGGCGCCGGTCAGCTGATCGCGCGTGACTTGGATGTTCCGGATCGACTGTCGTTTGACCTGCTCGCGGTAGACTTCCAGCGGAACGGGCATGGCGCCAAAGTATTCGGATTGGCTCAGCGCGTCCAACGCCCGTGCCTTGCCGGCGTCGGTCAGTTGATAGCCCATTTCGTTGCCGCTGTTGGCGTTCAATGTCCCAGTCGCCTCAAGCAGCTTCTGTTCGCGGGCGATGTCGACCAATTCCTGCGTCACCGAACTCGGCAGACAGATCGAGGCGGCGATCTCGCTCACCGTGTCCACATTCTTGCGGAAAACGGTCTTCAGAAGGATGTCCCGCATCATAACAAGCGGAAGCTGCATTTCCCCCAGACCCTTCGGGGCAGGAGGAGCCATAACGGATGAGGTCTGCATGTTCATGAGCGCGGCTCGTATATCCAGTTGTCAATCCTTGTGTCCCGAAAGGGACCACTTGCGGAAAATCTGGCGCAGCTTTGTGGCAGGACCAAGGCGCGGGCAAGGCGCAGACATGATGGTTTACGAGCCGTTAATTGCGCCCAAAATCAAATAGATGCCAAGACTCGCACCCAAGGCCAGCCCCATGGGGAATTTCTTGCCCTGATCCCAGCTTTCCCAGTTCGGAGCGATCTGGCGCAGGCGAGAGTATTTGGCCAGCCGATGGGTGGCAAACGCGGCCAGCGTCGTGACCATCAGAATCACCATCACCAGCAAGAAATCACCAACCCATACGAACGGAGCCGCAGCCGCGCAGAACTTGGCGTCGCCCGCACCCATGGCGCCTGCGGCATTGAGAAGAATGCCAAAAAACAGCACGACCACCAGATGGAACAGCTGCCAGGCATAGACCGGCAGAGAAAACTGCAAGGGCCCGATGCTGGCCCCAACCCATTCGCCCGACCAAGGTGGCAGCACAATCAGCCCGACCACCACAAAAACCAGCGCCAGAGCTGTGACCGCATGGTTCTTGATCTTCATTTCCCGCATGTCGGTGAACGCGACATAGAAACAGATGGGCAGCACAAATGGTAGAAACCACAGGGCTGCCACTGCAGGAATTGCCATGCCTTATGCTTCCTCGAGCGCGCGGAGCGACCGGACCGCTTCGTCGAAATGCTGCGGATGGGTGGCGATAGCTTCTCGGAACAGGTTCTTGGCAGTGTTGATGTCACCGCGCTTCACGGCCGAGATGCCCATCGTGTTCAAGAGTTCCGCACGTTCGGTCTGGGACATCGGGATCACCGGCATGGAATAATTCCCCTGGGCCGAGCGGGCAAGAACCAGATTGTTCTTTGCCGTGAACAGTGAACTGTCCTGTCGGATGGCTTCGGTGAACAGGCGTTCGGCCTCAGAGTATTGGCCACGGGTCAACTTGGAATACCCCCAGTTGTTCATCACGCCGGCCGGTCGTGTGGTCAGCCCGATTGCGGTTTCATAGAACTGGTCCGCACGCTTCCAATCCTTGCTGGCATCTGCCACCAAGGCTTCAAGCCGATAGCGTTTGAACGTCTCGTAGGTCGGGGGGATCTGGTCCAGCGCTGCCTTTGCCGCCTTCCAATCACCACTGCGGACCAACGAGTCCGCATAATCGACGCGATCCGCGTTCGTTGCACCGGACATCGCGGTCACGCGCTTCCAGGCAGCCGATGCTTCGGTGCTGCGCTTGGCGCGAGTCAGCGAAATGGCAAGGCCGCGCTGCAAATCGATTCGATCTGGATTCTTGCCGGCTGCTCCACGGAAATAGGTCACTGCCTCGTTCGGGTCAGCCGCATTGAGCATCACGTCGTTGAGGTTCGTCTCATCGATGACGTTCACTTCCTGGAACGTGCGTTCGACCTTTTCCTCTTCGGTTTCTTTTGCGCATGCAGACAGGATCAGCCCGCACACGACGACTGTCGGAATCAGGAATTGTTGGCGCATTTTTGCGTCCCTTACTGCTCTTGCCTCTGTTACTGGTTCTTCCGCAGCAGGAAAGCTCCGTTCCCTTGCTGCTCCAGCGTATATTCTTGTTCTTGTGGTGTATTATTAACAGGATTTTCCATTTTTGCGAGCGCTAAGCGAAGATTGTCACGGATTGCGTCACTTTCGCCATTGTCCAGCGCATAGGCCCTTTGGAAGACCTGCGCGGCCTCGGCATACTCACCTTTTTCCATCAGCAGAACGCCGAGATTGTTCCACGCAACCGACCAATCCGGGTCTTCCTCGACCGCTTGTCGCAAGAGGGGTTCGGCTTGTCCCAGCCGCCTGAGGCCGAGATTGGCGGTTCCGATCGAGGTCAGGATTTCCGGGGTCATCCCTTCCGTCAGGGCCGCGCGGGTGAACGATTCCATGGCCAGTTCGTATTCACCGGCTGCCATCAATCGGTTCCCGACAGCAATTTCGTCAATCGGCCCACCTTTGGGGTCGACGCCGGGGGCGAAAGGCCCGTTCGAAAGACTTGGGTCCGTACAAGAAGCCACCACGGCAAGAACCGCGGTGGCTATCATCAGGCGGTGGAGCCCGAAGCGGGCGCACCGGTTGCGTGAGGGCATGGGCTTATTGGCCTCTGTTACCGAACTCCATGATGCCTTTTGCCGAGGGACCGACCAGAATGATCAGCAGCGGCGGCACCGTCAGCATCATTGTGGCAAGGGTCATTTTCGTTGGCAACTTGTTCGCGGCTTCTTCGGCGCGCATGACGCGTTTGTCGCGCATCTCGCCGGCATAAACCCGCAGGGCGTCGGCAATCGACGTACCGAATGTGGCCGATTGGATCATCACCGTCACGAAAGAGCTCACATCCTGGACGCCGCACCGCGTCCCGAAATCGCGCAGAACTTGATCCTTCTCTTTGCCGGCCTTCATCTCATAGGCGACGATCTCGAATTCCTGGGCAATATCGGGGTAGGAGGCTTTCATCTCGCCGGCCACACGCACGATCGCCTGGTCCAGAGACTGACCGGCTTCCACACAGACCAGCATCAGGTCAAGCGTGTCGGGAAAGCCCGCGATAATGTTCTCCTTGCGCTCTTCGATCCGGCGCGTGATCCAGTATTTGGGGATGTAGTATCCAATGGCACCCGGTACCAGAACGCGGATCATCATTTGCTGGCCGGTGAATTCCTGCCCGTTTGAAAACACGGTCACCAGGAGAACACCCAAAACGATCCCGGTGATCCCCAACGCAAATTGCGCAAAGTGGAAGAACCGAACAGAGTCTTTCGAGCGGTAACCGGCCTGGCGCAGCTTGAGCTCCATGGCCGAGTATTCTTCTTCATCTTTCGGCTCGAGGAAGGTCGCGAACTTTTCAAGCTGTTCGTTCCGGCCGGAGTTGCGCAGCTGATCCTTCTTGCCGCGCTTTTCCTTTTTGGGTGCAGCATTTGCACGCTGCAGCTTTTTCAAGGGATCTTCCGGCTGGTTCAAGAGGATCGGAATGGTCACCAGAACCATGAACAATCCCAGCACGCCGACGACGATCAGCGGGCCGAACTCGCCCAATTGATCCGTCAGCATATCGTTGATTTGGGTCAGAAATTCCATGGTCGTGCCCTCAGACCTTGATGTTGGTGAGAATGCGCATGACGATCAGGTTCAGCGTCAGCATGATCCCCACGACAAAACAGGCAGGAATGAACCATTTGTGGTCCAGAACCGAGTCATAATACCCGGGGTCCTTGACCAGAATGAAAACCAGGCAAAACAGTGGGAACCCCGACAGGAACTTGCCCGACCACTGCGCCTCGGCCGTGATCGCCTTGACCCTGCGGAACAGACGGAACCGTGCACGGATCACCTTGGCAAGCCCATCAAGGATCTCGGCCAAGTTGCCGCCCGACTGCTGCTGGATGCCAACGGCGACCGCGAGAAAGCGCAAATCCTGCATGTCCAGACGTTCGGCCATGTCCTTCAACGCCTCGCCCACGTCACGGCCATAGGCGCATTCGTCGGCAATCACGCCGAATTCGGTCGCAAGCGGATCCTGCACCTCGTTCGCGACGATCTGGATCGTCGAAACGAAAGGGTTGCCGACCCGAAGTGAGCGCACCATCAGTTCCACTGCATCGGGCAACTGCTCCTCAAGCATGCCCATCCGCTTCTTGGCCTTGTGATTGACCCAGGCATAGACAGCGCCGACACCGATTGCGATCGACAGAGCCGCACGCAGGATGGTGTCGGTTCTGGTGCCGATGCTCAGGCCCATGAACGCGACCATGGACACCAGCGCCATGATCATGACCAGTTGCCGCGGGCTGAAGGCAATCGCCGCCTTCTGGGCCTTGTCGGCCAACAGCGAGTAGAGCGGAATGCTCTGCGACTTCATGTGCTGCTGCATTTCCTTGCGCAGCTGCTCCAGAACCTGTTCGCGCCCGACGCCTTTGTCGATCATGTCCAGACGGCGATTGACGCGGCTGTTCAGGCTGATGGATTTGCCAAAAGCCACCAGATAGATACCTTCGACCAGCGCCAGAACCCCGACGAAGATCGCGACATAGATGAGCGCCTCGGTTGGCAGTTGCATGCCCTGATCTCCTACATTGTCGTCGGTTCGTAGATCGATGCGGGCAGGTCATACCCCCACAGACGGAACCGTTCGGAATAGTGGCTGCGAACGCCGGTGGCCGTGAAATGACCAATGATCTTATTGTCGGGCGTCAGGCCAACTCGTTGGAATTTAAAGATTTCCTGCATCGAGATTACGTCACCTTCCATTCCCGTGATCTCGGTGATCGAGGTCATGCGGCGCGAACCATCCTGCAGGCGGCTGGCCTGGACGATCAGGTTCACAGCGCTTGCGATCTGGCTGCGCACGGCCTTGATCGGCATTTCGATCCCGGCCATCGCGATCATGTTTTCAAGACGCGAAATACCGTCGCGGGCCGAGTTGGCGTGGATCGTGGTCATCGAGCCGTCATGGCCAGTGTTCATGGCCTGCAGCATGTCGATCACCTCGGCGCCGCGCGTTTCGCCCACGATGATGCGGTCAGGGCGCATCCGCAGAGCGTTCTTCAGACAGTCGCGCGGGCTGACTTCGCCTTTGCCTTCCACGTTGGGCGGGCGGCTTTCCATCCGACCCACATGGGTTTGCTGCAGCTGCAGTTCCGCCGTGTCCTCGATGGTCAGAATGCGTTCTGCGTCATCGATGAAGCTGGACAGCGCGTTGAGCGTGGTCGTCTTACCCGAACCCGTACCACCAGACACGATGATGTTCAGACGAGTGGAGACGGCGGCCTGAAGATACGCGGCCATTTCCTCGGTAAACGCGCCGAAATTGACCAGGTCGTCGATGCCAAGCTTGTCTTTTTTGAATTTCCGGATGGAAACCAGGGACCCGTCCACCGCGATCGGCGGAACCATGGCGTTGAAACGTGACCCGTCGCGCAGACGGGCGTCAACATAGGGGTTGGATTCATCGACCCGGCGACCAACGGCGGACACGATCTTGTCGATGATCCGCATCAGGTGCTTTTCGTCTTTGAACGATACGTCGCTCAATTCGAGCTTGCCGAAGCGTTCAACAAAGATCTGATGCGGGCCGTTGACCAGAATATCGCTGACCGAGTCGTCTTGAAGCAGTGTTTCAAGCGGACCCAGACCGGTGACTTCGTCGTACAATTCCTTGTTCAACTGGGTCCGGTCTTCGCGATTCAGAACGATGTTCTTAGCTTCCAGAACCTCGCTCGCAATCGCGCTGATTTCGGTGCGCAGTTCGGCTTCGGCTGCGTTTTCCAGAGCCGCCAGGTTCAGGTTTTCCAGAAGTTCCCGATGCAGCTCGATCTTGATTTCACTCAGCCGTTCCTTGCGCTTGCGTTCGCGGTCGTTGCCCTTGGCTTCCGCGGCGGTTTTGGCCACCGGTTTGCGGGCAATCGCGGTGGACGGCGAGGGGGCAGCTGCCGGAGCAGCCGGGGCTTCGGCGGCCTTGGGGGCTTGTGCAGGGGTCGTAACCGGCTGCGCACCTGATGGTTTCTTGTAACGTGAGAACACGGCGGTTTCTCCCCCTAATAGCCTTTGTTATGCCGCTTCAGCGCTGTTGCTGCCGAGGCTGTGCAAGGATTGCGCCAGCTTTGCGATTTCGCGGCGAAGAGGGTTCTTGCCGGCCGAGCTGGCCAAAGGCAGACCATGGTCGCCGCTTTGCATGACCGGCTTGCCGCCGTCCGGCAGTTGCAGGTCGATCGAGATTCCCAGGCTTTCACCCATGCGCTTGACGCGGCTTTTACCGCTCAGATCCGTGAACTTGGGTGCGCGGTTCAAAGCAAAGCGAAGTTTGTTGAACGGCAATTCCTCGGCTTGAAGGGCACGTTTCAGACGCAACGCGTTCTGAGCGGACCGCATATCCAGTTCGATCAGAGCAAAATAGACATGCGCAGCCTGCAAAACGGTCTCGGACCAGTGCACCAGCGTTTTCGGCATGTCGACCACGACATAGTCGTAGTGCTTGCGGGCCATGTCGATCACCCGCTGGATGTCTTCGTGCGTGAGAATATCCAGAGGCACCATGTCGGTAGGGGCCGTCAGAACATCCAGCTTCTCGTCGAATGTCTGCAGTGCTTGCCCAAACACTTCGTCATCCATGGCCACGGTGTCCGACAGCATTTCGAACACGGTTTCACGGCGGGGCAGGTCCAGATAGGTCGAGATGGTTCCGTATTGCAAATCCAGGTCGATCAGGCAGACCTTGGGTGCATCCTTTTGCGATACGGTGGCCAATTCCCAGGCCAGGTTCACGGCCAGAGTCGTTGCACCGACACCACCGGCCAAGCCCTGAACAACAAACAAAGCGCCTTCTTTCGAAGCTCCTGCGGCCAGCGGGACGGAAACCTGTTGCGGAGTCACGACAGGTTCTGGCGCATTCATGCGGTCGATCGCTTCCTGCAGTTCGTTCTCGGGAAGAGGGTAGGGGACGAATTCATCGGCACCCTTTCGCAGCAACTGATGAAGAGCGGCGGGGGTCACGTCCTCGGCAATCAGGACGACTTTGATCTTCTTTTCCTTGGCCTGGGTGATGATCTCACCCATCAAGGTCAGATTGTCCTCGTCCTCACCGTCGATCGCGAGGGCCACGAATTGAAGAGACTCAGCTTCAGGCTGGCTGAAAAAGGCAAGGGCCTCGGCAAAGCCAAGGTCACCCCAGCGCTCGCCCAAAGCGGCTTCCATGTCCTCGATCAGCAGGTCGAAGTTCTGGACATCTCGGCTGATGGTACAGGCCAGAATGCCGGTGTCGTCGTTTTGCGGCGTTGCGCTCGTCATTAACACAATCCTCGTCGTGAGAGCGCAGCAAACGTCGATACAATACCAGTCCGTGTTTCAGCTTGCTGTCGCCCTAAGCGGTCAATTCTGGCCGCAGGTCACCCAATTGTTCACAATGTTGCGTGGAAGTGGGGCAAGAATTGGGCGCAAAAAAACCAATTGTAGGGAATTGGGCGACGATGCCGCCCAATCTCTGATTATTGTTCGCTGGTTTCGCCGATGGCCGTTTCGCGGCGCAGCTGGCTCTTGAATGTCGCGCTTTCGATGTACTCGCGATAAACGAAGTCAGCATACTTGCCGTCCAAGATGTTGGGATGGCGATCGACCAGACCCGACACCTCGGTAACGGTGCGGCGGTTGCGGCGATCCCGATTTGGCGTGGCCACCAGTGGCTGCGTTTTTCCATACGAAACAACAGCTTCCAGACGCGAGCGGGAAATACCCTGTTGCGCGAAGAAGTTGACGACCGCTTGCGCGCGGCGCAGACCCAGACTGTTGTTGTAGGACTGGGATCCGACGGCGTCGGTGTGGCCGTACACGCGGAAACGCGCTTCGGGGAACTGTTTGATCCAGTTCGCCTGATACAGCAGAATCTGGCGTGCTGCCGAGTCCAGCTGCGCGCTGTCAAACGCAAAGTTGATCTGGGTTGGAACCTCGGCAGCGAATCGCTGCGCCAGGATCTGGCCATAGGTCAACTCGCCGTTCATGACTTGGATATTGTTCAGCGTTGCGTTGCCGAATGCGCCCTGGTCCACTTCATAGCCGGCCTCACGGGTACAGCTGGCGACAGCGACTGTAAGACCCAGTGTGATGATCCACTTCTGCATTGGTCTGTCCTCCCTATCAATCCAGGACGTAGCCGTAGGAATTGCCAAAGTCCTGCTTGGCGACTTCCGATGCGGCTCCATTACCAACCCGTTCCGTCCGGGCAGTTCTGCCGTTCATGAACAGGTCGAATTCGCTGGGCGGCTTCACGCGGTCGGTCGGCAGCGCCAGGGCTTCGCCCCGGGTCGGGGAAACCAGATGCGCGGTGATGATGATCACCAGTTCGCTCTGCTCGCGCTGGTACTCCGCGCTGCGGAACAATGCACCCAGAACAGGTACGTCACCCAACCACGGGATTTGGTTGCTCAGGTCGGTAAAGTCGTCCTGAATCAGGCCGGCGATCGCAAAGCTCTCACCATCTCGCAGTTCGACCGTTGTGCTGGTCTGGCGCGTGATGAAGCTGGGGACCGTGTCACCGTTGATGGTGAAGTTCGAGCTGGTGTCGATGCTGGACACCGCTGCCGCCATCTCAAGGTTGATCAGGTCACCGTCGACGACGCGCGGAACGAAGTCGATTTCGACACCGAAAGCCTTGTATTCAATGGCAACCACACCGTCATCCTGAGGAACCGGAATCGGCACTTCACCACCGGCGAGGAAGGTTGCCTCCTGCCCGGACAATGCCGACAAGTTGGGCTCGGCCAGGCTACGGGCCAGGCCCTTGGCTTCCAGCGCTTCCAGCAGCAGCCGGACCTGGGTGGAGCCTGCGCCAAAGCCGAACAGAATCGCGCCAGTATTCGACTGAACCGCCGGGATGTTGTTGGCCAACGCGTTGCTCAGGGACAACTGGTTGTTCAGCGTGTTGATACCACCGGTCGCGTCACCGCCGGAAAAACCAAGCGAGGCGGACAGGTTCTTGGCGACCGACCGGTTCATCTCGGCAAAGCGGACTTTCAGCATGACCTGCTGTACGCCGCCGACATTCATAAGGTTCGACACACGCTCGGGAGCATAGCGCTCGGCCAGTTCCAGAGCACGTGCCAGTTTGGCTGCGCTGGAGACCGTGCCCGAGAGAACGATGCCGTCATTGGCGGTACGCACTTCGATTCGCTCATTTGGCAGAATCTGGCGCAGGCGCTCTTTGAATTCGGTCACATCGGGCGCAACGCGAACGCGGACGTTCGTGATCAGGTTTCCGGCGCCGTCAAACAATGTCAGCGTCGTCATGCCTGGTGCCTTGCCCAAGACGTAGATTGTGCGGTCCGAAAGCGACGAGATGTCCGCAATGCCGGCATTCGCGATGCTGAGCTCTGCAAACGGCTGTTCGCTTTCAACCACGATGGCGCGGTTCATGGGCACATCCAGCGTTTCCGCCGTGCCTTTTTTGACCACGCGAAGATTTTGGGCCCAGGCGGAATCGCCGACCGGGCTCAGAACTAGGGCCAACCCCAAAAGGGTCGAACCAATCAAGGAACGTATTGTCATGTGACCTGCCTCTCCGATCACCACTCTATTTTTTTGGGTCTTATGCCCTATGGTGACGAACTCTGCGCGAATTCCGGATTTATTGCAATAATCAAGGGTTTCTGGAATTTTCCTTATGTGGACAATGCGCAACAACCCAAACGAAACGAGCCGCGCATTATGCGCGGCTCGGGCATGGTAACGCTCTGAATGGGCGTCAGTTTGTGCAGGGGATCGGGGTCTCGACGATCTGGTCGCCGCGGCGAGTCCGGATGGTGCAGACCTTCTCTGCCTCTTTCTTCGGTGCGGGGGCTGCTTCTTCGATTCCCAACAGTTTGCGTTGGTCAACTTCGATCGCACTTGCGATGGTTTCATCCTGAACCCCGACCAAGGCCAGAGACAGGCGTCCGGTGTTTTGCGCCTGCGCCAGGGCCGCGATCTGTTCCGGCGTGGCGGCAACGGTGACGGTCCGTGCAATGGTCGTGCCGGTGACATCCGATCCTGCCGTCTGATCGACGGCGATCAACTCGATATTGGTCTGGATCAAGCGGGTGATTTCCCCGTTTGCCCCTTCGACCGCGCTGCGCAGCGATCCGGTCCAGTACACATCAACAACGTCGCCGGGGCGAAGAAAGCCCGAAACGCCCGAGGCAACATCAACACTGATGGCGAAAGCGCGCATACCTTTTTCAAGACGCGAGGTCAGGCCGGCCAGCTCACCCGGCCGGGTGATCTTGACCTCCATGATGGCCTCGTCCTTTTCCATGGTGCGTAGAACGAAGCGTTCATTGTTGCCGGTTTCCGGGAACAGAGCCGTCATATCGGTGAACGAACCTTCCGGAACCGCATTCTCAGGCCATTCCACGACGCGCACATCTTCTTGGGTCAGGCGCTCGCCGTATTTCAGCGGACGTTCAGATACGATCACGCCGACGGTCGGAACGACGTCGACCTTGGCGTTGGCAAGGGCCTCTTCGGCCATCTGCCGTTCACGCGCCAGGGCGTTCTGATACTCGGCAATATAGTTGCGGGCCATATAGACCGCACCGCCAGCCAGGGCGACCCCGACGATCAGGACAAGACCAAATACAGCTCGCATGCGTATACCTCTTTATTGCTCTGGCCGGACCTGTATCGGTCCGGGCAGGACATTGAAACAGCATATTTCCTAAATCGGAATTGTGTCGAAATGTGGGACAAATGGATATTTTTCGTTGTTTTATTGGCACAGAACGTTGCGAACGAGCATCTCGTGACGTGGCGTCTGCTGTATCCCAGCATGGGTTGCGCGGTGCGGAGAAGGCAGGGGGCAAACGTGAACAACCGCGCCCGGCTGGCGCGGTTGTCATGTGGCCGGTCGGCCAAGTTCCCGAAAATCAGTTGCCGCCGGATCCGTTCGATCCACCGGTGATGATCCCACCAACGGCCGTGTTGCTGTCGCCGGTGCTGATGCTGATTGCCGAGTCGGAAAGGGCCGCCTCAACATCGTCAGCCAAGCCCTCGGTCCCACCTTGGATCAAAGCGTAGGCAATCGCTGCCAGGCCGGTGACGGCTGCGGTCAGGACCACCCAGTCGACGGTGATCGCACCGCTATCATCTTTTTTGAAGTTCCTGATGAACTTGATCATTTCGCGTCCCTCCTGACAGAGTGATTCCGCCCAGTTCCGGTTTCTGATGGCGACCAGAATTCTCGCGGGCACCTAAATACTAGTTATCAAAGACTTAAACGCGGTCTCCGTGGCGGAAATTGGGCCAAACGTGGGCCATGCTTGGCCCGGCACCCGAAATCCGATGCGCAGCGTCTGTCTTGCTTAAAAGGAAAAGGCCGCGCCCTCAGGCGCGGCCTTGTATCCCGATTGGGATGAAGTCAGCTTAGTTGCTGCCAGCGGTGGTGATACCACCAGCTGCCGTGTTCGAACCGGTGCTGATCGTTGCGCTGGTCAGGGCGCTGGAAACGTCGGTTGCCAGGCCGGTCGCGCCGCCTTCGATCTGCTGGTAAGCAACGGCTGCCAGGCCAACAACGGCTGCGGTCAGAACGACCCAGTCAACAGTTACGGCGCCGTCTTCGTCTTTGCGGAAGTTCTTGATGAACTTGATCATGTTACGTCCCTCCTAAAGGATCAAAAAGTCAATAAAACCTCGGGGTCTTTCAGAGCTTCATCTCTCAGTCGGCTCATGACCGTCTCGGTATGGCACTATGTTTGCCCCTCGTGCGTGGCAGGAATTGGGCCAAACAACGAATTTTTTGCCTCAGGCTTAACTTTTTGGTCACAAATATGTTAACTCATTGAAATAAATAATAAAAAATTTTCCACACCAACCCGCCACGCTGTTTCGGCGGTGCAAAATTGCGCCAAATGAGGCAAAACCGCCCCAATTCGCTTTGTTTTTCTGGCCTTGCGGGAAGATTCGCGTATCAAATCAACTCAAAAGAACAGATGAGGCAGGCAGAAATGATTTTCCGGGACGCACTGACATGCGCCGGCGTTTTGGCGTTGCTGGTTGCCGTGGCGGCTCCGGCACCTGCTGCGGATATCGAGCCACGCGGCGTTTACAAACGGATCAAGGCTCCCAAAGCGGGGGAACGCCCGCGAGTGACGGTACAGATCAGTCCGCAAGAACACGCATCAACACCTTCAGCGCCCAGCACGGGTCCCGATTTGGTCGTGCCCGATATCATAGCCCGGACCAAAGTCCCTCCGGCGGCCTTTCCGGACATAATGAAGAAAAAGACCCCCGTGGGCGCGTACAAGGCGTTCTGGGACAAGGTATCGCCAGATATGACCCGAGCCGGCCCAGGCCGCCTTGACGAAGCCCTGCAGGCTTTGGCGACGACCCAGATTTCATCTCCGCGGCTGCAGAACCTTCAGAAGATCGTCGAGCAGCGCGGGGTCGATATTCTCCGTACGACTGTAGGAACAAAAGTGTCGCCAGCGCTGGTCCTTGCGGTCATGTCCGTTGAATCAGGTGGTCGCCCCACTGCCGTCAGCTCCGCTGGAGCACAGGGTTTGATGCAACTGATGCCTGCCACGGCCAAGCGGTTCGGCGTGACCGACAGCATGTTGCCGGAACAGAATATCGCCGGCGGCGTGAAATACCTGGACTGGCTGATGGGTGAGTTCAACGACGACCCGATTCTCGTCCTGGCGGGATACAACGCCGGTGAAGGCGCGGTGCGAAAGCACAATGGCGTTCCGCCTTATGCTGAAACGCGCGACTATGTCCCCAAGGTTCTTGCCGCCTTCCAGGTGGCCCGAGCGTTGTGTGCCACTCCGCCTATGCTGATTTCCGACGGGTGCGTCTTTCAGTCCATGAATTAAAAAAGGCCCGCCGATTGGCGGGCCTTTCGGTTTCTCTGTTTGCTCAGAAGTCAGCCGGCGATGGTCGCCTCAGTCGCCGCGCGCATCTCTTCTTCGCTGACGCCATCGGCCAGTTCGACGATCTTCAACCCGCCTTCGACCACGTCCAGCACGCCCAGGTTGGTGATGATGCGGTCAACCACGCCCTTGCCGGTCAGCGGCAGGGTGCATTCCTTCAGCACCTTGCTGTCGCCGTGCTTGTTGGTGTGGTCCATCACCACGATGACCCGTCCGACCCCGGCCACCAGGTCCATGGCGCCGCCCATGCCCTTGACCAGCTTGCCCGGAATCATCCAGTTGGCCAGATCGCCTTTCTCGTCGACCTCCATCGCGCCAAGGATCGCCGCCGCAATCTTGCCGCCGCGGATCATGGCAAAGGACGTGGCGCTGTCGAAATAGGCGGTGCGGGGCAGTTCGGTGATGGTCTGCTTGCCGGCGTTGATCAGGTCGGGGTCCTCTTCGCCCTCATAGGGGAAGGGGCCCATGCCCAGCATGCCGTTTTCCGATTGCAGGGTGATGTCCTTGTCGCCCACATAGTTCGCCACCAGCGTCGGAATCCCGATGCCGAGGTTCACATACATGCCGTCTTCCAGTTCCTCGGCCGCACGCGCGGCCATCTGATTGCGGTCCCAGGGCATTACGCTTCCTCCTTCTTGCGGGTGGTGCGCTGTTCGATGCGCTTCTCGTGCTGACCTTGAATGACCCGGTGCACATAGATGCCGGGCAGGTGGATGCAGTCGGGGTCCAGCGAACCGCGCGGCACGATCTCTTCGACCTCGGCCACACAGATCTTACCGCAGGTCGCGGCCGGCACGTTGAAGTTGCGGGCGGTCTTGCGGAACACCAGGTTGCCGGTGTCGTCGGCCTTCCATGCCTTGACGATGGCCAGATCGGCAAAGATCCCTTCCTCGAGGATGTAGGTCTCGCCGTTGAACTCCTTGTGCTCTTTGCCCTCGGCGATCACGGTGCCGACGCCGGTCTTGGTGTAGAAGCCCGGGATGCCCGCGCCGCCGGCGCGCATGCGCTCGGCCAGGGTGCCTTGCGGGGTGAATTCCAGCTCAAGCTCGCCCGACAGGTACTGGCGCATGAACTCGGCGTTCTCGCCGACATACGAGCTGATCATCTTCTTGACCTGCCGCGTCTGCAGCAGGATGCCGATGCCGAAGTCGTCGACGCCTGCGTTGTTCGAGGCAAAGGTCAGATCCTTCACGTCAGATTCCTTGATCGCCTGCAGCAGCAATTCGGGAATGCCGCACAGGCCGAACCCGCCGGCCGCGATCAGCATGCCATCCCGAAGTATCCCATCGAGGGCCTCGGTGGCATTGGCATAGACTTTCTTCATGGAAAACTCCCCCAATGACATGGTGATGGGCAGGTTGTGCCGCCACGTCATTGGGAAGTCAATGAAACCTGCGGGCGGGTGGTATTTCTACCTAACCGCCCGCGGGGGCCGGGATCAGCCGGCTTTCTTCTTGGTGGCTTTCTTCTTGGGCGCGGCCTTTTTGCGGGTGCCTTTCTTGGCCGCCTTCTCATTGACAAGTTCCACCGCCATTTCGGGCGTCACGTCCTCGGGCTTGATGTCCTTGGGCAGGGTCGCGTTGATCTTTTCCCACTTCACATAAGGCCCATAGCGCCCGTCCAGAACCTGGATCGCGCCGCCGTCGGGATGCTCGCCCAGTTCCTTCAGCGGTTTGGCCGCAGTCCGTCCGCGCCGCCCGGGATTGGCGCGTTTTTCCGCCAACAGTTCGACGGCGCGGTTCATGCCGATCTCGAACACGTCGTTGGGATCCTTGAGGTTGGCATAGACCGGCTTTGCCTCATCCGGCGGCTGATGCATGATATAGGGACCGAAGCGCCCGAAATTGGCGCTGATCATACCGCCCTCGGGGTGTTCGCCAATCTCGCGCGGCAGACTCAGAAGGGTCAGCGCCTTCTCAAGGTCCATGTCATCCTTGCTCCAACCCTTGGGCAAAGAGGCGCGCGGCGGTTTCTTGTTCTCGGGCGTGGCTTCGCCGCGCTGGACATAGGGGCCGAAGCGTCCGGATTTCAGCCAGATCTCATCCTCGCCATCCATGCCCAGCATGCGTTCCTCGCCCTCGGCGCCTTCACCGGCGATGGGGCGGGTATAGGTGCATTCGGGATAGTTCCCGCAGCCCACGAATCCGCCGGTCCGCGAGGTTTTCAGGTGCAGCCGTCCGACCCCGCATTTGGGGCAGATGCGCGGATCCGAGCCATCCTCGCGCGGGGGGTACAACTGCGGGGCCAGTGCCTCGTCCAGCTTGTCGAGCACTTCCGAAATCCGCAGCTCTGACGTCTCGGCGATCACGGCCGAGAAATCGCGCCAGAACTTGGAAAGCAGGTCCTTGTAGTCGCGGGCGCCGGCGCTCACCTCGTCCAGCTGCTCTTCGAGGTTGGCAGTGAATTCGTATCCCACATACTGGCGGAAGAAATTCAGCAAGAAGATCGTGACGATCCGGCCCTTTTCCTCGGGGATCAGGCGGTTCTTGTCCTTGCGGACGTAACCGCGGTCCTGAATCGTGGTGACGATCGAGGCATAGGTCGAGGGTCGCCCGATGCCCAACTCCTCCATCCGTTTGACCAGGGTCGCCTCGGTATAGCGCGGCGGCGGCTGGGTGTGGTGTTGCAGCGCCAGAACCGCCTGGTTTTCCGACAGGATGGCCTTCTTGTCCGCGCCGTCGGCGGTGGCCTTGTCAAACTGATCCTTCAGCGTGGTCTTGGCAAAGCGCGCCGGATCACCCTGCATGATCTGGGGCAGGCGCTTGTCATCTTCGTCCTCGACATCGTCGCGGCCTTCCTCGTAGACGCGCATGAATCCGTCGAACAGCACGACCTGACCGGTGGCGCGCAGCCCCACCTGACCGTCATCGCTGCCGATTTCGACGGTCGTGCGTTCCAGCCGCGCAGCGGCCATCTGGCAGGCGATCGTACGTTTCCAGATCAGATCGTACAGCTTGCGCTGATCGTCATCCGACAGTTTCAGGGCGGCCGCATCCTTGGTCATGTCCGTGGGCCGGATGCATTCGTGCGCTTCCTGCGCATTCTTGGCCTTGTTCTTGTACATGCGCGGGCTGTCCGGCACGTATTCGGTACCGAACCGGTCCTTGATCGCGTCCCGCGTGGCGGCGACGGCCTCGGGGGCCATGTCGATGCCGTCGGTTCGCATGTATGTTATGTGCCCGGCCTCATACAAACGCTGCGCCACCTGCATCGCGTGGCGGGCGCCCATGCCGAATTTGCGGCTGGCTTCCTGCTGCAGGGTCGAGGTCATGAACGGGGCGCTGGGATTGCGCGCGGCTGGCTTCGCTTCGACCGAGGTCACGCTCAGCGCGCGGCTGGTGATGGCCTGCACCGCCAGTTCGGCCTGGGTGGCGTTGGCGATGTCATGCTTGTCCAGCTTCTTGCCGGCCAGCGTGACCAGCCGCGCCTCATAGGTCTGGCCGCGCGGCGTTTCGAACAGCGCCTTTACCGACCAGTATTCGACGGGTTTGAACGCCTCGATCTCCATCTCGCGCTCGACGATCAGGCGCAGGCAGACCGATTGCACGCGGCCGGCCGATTTCGCGCCGGGCAGCTTGCGCCACAGAACCGGCGACAGGTTGAAGCCGACCAGGTAATCCAATGCGCGCCGGGCCAGATACGCCTCGACCAGCGGCATGTCCACCTCGCGCGGGTTCTGCATGGCCTTGGTCACCGCATCCTTGGTGATGGCGTTGAACGTCACGCGGCTGACGGCCGTGTCCTTCTTGATCGAGCGGCGTTTGGTCAGCGCCTCCTGCAGGTGCCAACTGATCGCCTCGCCCTCGCGGTCGGGGTCGGTGGCAAGGATCAGCGCGTTGTCGTCCTTGAGTGCGTCGGCGATGGCCTTGACGTGTTTGCGGCTGTCCGTGCCGACCTCCCAAGTCATCGAAAACTCGTGGTCGGGATCCACCGATCCATCCTTCGGAGGAAGGTCGCGAACATGGCCGTACGAGGCCAGGACCGTGTAGTCGGGGCCAAGGTATTTATTGATCGTTTTTGCTTTGGCCGGGGATTCTACAACAACTACAGGCATTTAGTTAAAAACCTCGCTCGACGGATTGGGCGCCTTCTATGGCCGTGCAAAATGTGTAGGGCAAGATGGATTTGTCAATGCACAGTCTGAAAGGCCCGAAATCCGGCCTAATTGAGACCGTTTGCCCGGGTTGGAACCACCTCGGCAGATCAGACGGCGAGGCTCAGCAACCCGCCCGGCTGGCGACGGATCAATCCATCCAGCTCCAGATCGGTCAAAGCGGGGCCGATCACACTGGCAGGCGCATCGACATCCCGGATCAACTGGTCCTCGGCCAAGGGCGAAGGCCCCAATCGTTCCAGGATTCGGGCGTGGAGCGTCTCGGGATGAGTGATTGTCTGCGCGACGGGCGCCGTGTCGGGGGCAGGTTCGGGCGCTCTGCGCGGCTGCGGTGGCAGGGCGTCGATTACATCCTGCACGCAGCGGACAAGTGTGGCGCCTTCGCGGATCAGAAGATTGCAGCCGGCGGCGCGGGCGTCGAACGGATGGCCGGGCACGGCAAGAACCTCGCGTCCCTGGTCCAGTGCGTCGCGCGCCGTGATGAGGCTGCCGGACTTGGCGGCAGCCTCGACGACGACGACGGCCTGAGACAGACCCGATATGATCCGGTTGCGGCGAGGAAAGTGGCGGGCCTGCGGGGTCACGCCCAGTGGTTGTTCGGAGATGCGCAATCCTCTGGTCGCGATGTCGCGCGCCAGTTCCTTGTTTTCCGCCGGATAGACGATGTCGACGCCACCTGCCATGACCGCAACGGTTCCCGTTTGCAGCGTGGCCAGATGCGCGGCAGTGTCGACACCGCGGGCCATGCCGGAGACGACTACATATCCACTCTCACCCAACCCCCCTGCCAGAGCCCGCGCCATCCTGGTTCCCAAGGACGAACAGTTGCGGGCACCAACAAGCGAGATCATAGGGCGCTGAAGCATCGAAACGTCGCCTATTGCCCAAAGCATAGGAGGGGCATCGTTCAGATCGGTCAGTGCCATTGGATAGTCGGCGGCCCCAAGGCACAAAAGCCGCGCTTTGGCGGTTTTTGCGGCCTTGAGTTCCGCCTCGATGACGCCGGGCGGGCATATTTCATACCCTTCAATTCCGGCAGCGCGTGCCAATTCCGGCAACGCGGCCAGCGCATTCTGCGCCGAGCCATGTTCGTGCATCAGGCGCCGGAACGTTGCCGGGCCAACCTTGCGCGAGCGCAACAGGCGAAGCCAGGAAAACCGGTCCTCTTCCGTGGTGGGTGGGAGTGGGGGGTGATTGGAAGAAAGCTGCTCTTCGGTCATCCGTCGCTCCGCCTGATTGCAGAACTGGTTTACGGCGTGACGGGTTAACAGCTTGTGAATCGCAGAAAATTTTAGCGTGTTCCAGTGTGGGTTTCGCGGAACGGGCGCGCAAATATTTGAAAGTAATAACTTTTCTCAGGCCGCCTATTTCGATGCGCTACGGTTCATTCCTTTTGTGGCCGGCAGCACGGATTAACCATGATGCCGGCCGAAGGCGCGCGATTCGCATCAGGCGGCCGATCCTCCGACCGTCAGCCCCTCCATCAGCACTGTGGGTTGACCCACACCCACGGGCACCCACTGACCGTCCTTGCCGCAGGTTCCCAGGCCGGGATCCAGGGCCATGTCGTTGCCCAGACCCCGGATACGTTTCAACGCTGAAGGACCGTCGCCGATCAGCGTTGCGCCCTTGACCGGCGCGCCGATTTTGCCGTTCACGACCCGGTAGGCCTCGGTACAGCTGAACACGAATTTGCCGTTGGTGATGTCGACCTGGCCGCCGCCGAAACCCACGGCCCAGATACCGTCCTTGATCTCGGCCACCAGATCCGCCGGGTTGGCATCGCCGCCCAGCATGATCGTGTTGGTCATGCGTGGCATCGGTTTGTGCGCATAGCTTTGCCGGCGCCCGTTGCCGGTGGGGGACACGCCCATCAGGCGCGCATTCTGCCGGTCCTGCATGTAGCCAGTCAGGATGCCGTCTTCGATCAGCACGGTGCGCGAGCTCGGTGTCCCCTCGTCATCCACGGTGATCGATCCGCGACGATCCGGGATCGTCCCGTCATCCACCACGGTCACGCCCTTGGAGGCGATCCGCTGCCCCATCAGCCCGGCAAAGGCCGAACTCCCCTTGCGGTTAAAGTCTCCTTCCAACCCATGCCCGATGGCCTCGTGCAGCAGGATGCCGGGCCAGCCGGGGCCCAGTGCGACTTCCATCACGCCGGCCGGAGCGGCAACGGCGTCAAGGTTGACCAAAGCAATGCGCAGCGCCTCTCGGACCTTGTCCTGCCAATCGGACGGGTCAATCAGGCCGTCCAGACCAACGCGGCCACCACCTCCGGCCGATCCGCTTTCGCGCCGGCCGTTCTGTTCGACGATGACCGACACGTTCAGGCGGGTCATCGGACGAACGTCGCGTACCATGGTGCCATCGGGGCGGAGTATCTCGACCTCTTGCACGGACGCGGCGATCACGGCGCTGACTTGAACCACCCTGGGGTCCAGATCGCGCGCAAATCCGTCGATTTCGCGCAGAGTCTCGACCTTGACCGGAAAGCTGGCGGATTCGATCGGGTCTGCATCCGTATAAAGCTGTTTGTTTGTGCGCCTTGGCGCGTCGGCCAAAGTGCCTCCTCCGTCACCAACCGCCAGCCGGGCGGTTTCCGCAGCACGTTTCAGCGAGGGCATTGATACATCTGTCGAGTGGGCATAACCGGCCACATCACCCTGCACGGCACGCAGCCCGAATCCCTCGGACGCATCGTAAGATGCGGTGCGCAGGCGTCCATCGTCAAATGCAAGTGTTTCGGATTTCCGACGCTCTACAAACAGCTCGCCGTCTTCGGCCCCGGCGGTGGCCGAGCGCAGTACGGCCAGTGCCTCGTCATGCGGCAATGCGGTCTCGAACGGGCGAAACGGGGCTTGAGTCATGGGTTGCGGCCTTTCGCGTTTGATCCAGATCAAAAATAGCGTCTGTTTGACGCAAGCATTTTGCTTTATCTACCTCCCGGAATATGGTTTTTAACGCGGCCAAAGACAACGGGAGAGGTGTGACCGATTCACACCTGTTCGCCAGAGACGCAAAGATCAAACGATCAGGACAGAAAATGAAGAATGCTTTGATGCTTTCGGGGGTGTTCGCAGCCCTCTCCAGCCTTCCCGCCATGGCTCAGGATCTTGAGATCATCGGCAAGCCGGTCGACGGCGGCATGGGCTTCCAGCCGGCGGCCACCAGCCTGGCCGAAGGGATTCACCGCCTTGATGGTATGATTCTGGTTATCATCACTGCGATCTGTCTGCTGGTCGCAGGCCTGCTGGTATACTGCATCGTGCGCTACAACCAGCGTGTAAACCCGACCCCGGCGCGGTTCTCGCACTACACCCCGGTCGAAATTGCCTGGACCATCGGCCCGATCCTGATCCTGGTCTTCATCGGTGCGTTCTCGCTGCCGGTGCTGTTCAAACAGCAGGAAATCCCCGAGGGTGATGTCGTCATCAAGGTGACCGGCAACCAGTGGTACTGGACCTATGAGTATGTCGATCACAACTTTGCGTTCGACAGCTACCTGCTGGGTCACCCGGCCACCCTGGACGAAGGTGCACGCCCCGCCGATGCGGATGTGACCCCGTTCGTTCTGGACGATGCGATGCGCGCCAAGCTGGCCGATGCCGGCTACAGCGAGGATGAGTGGCTGCTGGCCACCGACACCGCCGTCGTGGTTCCCGTCAACAAGGTGGTTGTGATGCAGGTCACCGCGGCCGACGTGATCCACTCGTGGACGATCCCCGCGTTTGGCGTCAAACAGGACGGCGTTCCGGGCCGTCTGGCCGAGCTGTGGTTCCAGGCCGACAAGGAAGGCATCTACTTCGGGCAGTGCTCCGAGCTGTGCGGCAAGGACCACGCCTACATGCCGATTACCGTCAAAGTCGTCAGCGAAGAAGCCTATCAGGAATGGCTGCAGGGCGCGTTGGACGAATACGCCGGCCAGCCGGCGTCGTTCCAGATCGCCTCGAACTGACGATCCCGGGGCCTGAGGCCCGATCGAAACCAGGGACAGGCTGCGCGGGTTTCGCGCAGCTTTCGCACCACAAGGACCTGACATGACCGACGCGAGCATCAATGCCAGCACACTTGCCGCACAATCCCGTGCGGACGAGGCCGGCTTTGGCGACTATTTCGCCCTGCTCAAGCCGCGGGTGATGTCGCTTGTCGTATTCACCGCGTTGGTGGGTCTGCTGGCCGCCCCTGTGCCGGTACATCCGTTCGTCGGCTTTTGCGCCATCCTGTTCATCGCCATAGGTGGCGGCGCCTCGGGCGCGTTGAACATGTGGTGGGACGCGGATATCGACAAGGTTATGAAGCGCACCAAGGGCCGTCCGATCCCGTCGGGCAAGGTCGAGCCCGGCGAGGCGATGGCACTGGGCCTGGCCCTGTCGGGTCTGTCGGTGATCATGCTGGGCTTGGCGACCAACTGGTTCGCGGGCGCGTTTCTGGCCTTTACCATCTTTTTCTATGTCGTGATCTACACGATGTGGCTCAAGCGCCTGACGCCGCAGAACATCGTGATCGGAGGCGCCGCGGGCGCTTTCCCGCCGGTAATCGGCTGGGTTGCAGCGACGGGTTCGATGACGCTCGAGCCGTGGCTGATGTTTGCCCTGACCTTCATGTGGACCCCGCCGCATTTCTGGGCGCTGGCGCTGTTCATGCGCTCGGATTATGACGACGCCGGCGTGCCGATGCTGACCGTAACGCATGGACGCCGCGCCACGCGGACCCATATTCTGGTCTATAGCGCATTGCTGGCTCTGCTGGCCGTGGGCACGGCGTTCTCGGGCATCGGTGGGCCGATTTACCTCGCTGTTGCCGTGGTGTTGAACGCTCTGTTCCTGCGGGGGGCATGGGCCATCTCGCGCCGCACCGAAGACGACGCGGAGGCGGACAATTTCAAGGTCGAGCGCAGCTTTTTCAAGCTGTCGCTGCTGTACCTGTTCCTGCATTTCGGCGCGATCCTCGCCGAGGCGCTGCTGAAACCCTACGGGTTGGGAGGCTGGTCATGAGCCTGCGCAAAAGCCATGAGCTGCACCAGCGTCGCTTCGGCCGCAACCTGGGTGTCGGGCTGACGTTGGCGGCGTTCATCGTGATCATCTTCGGCCTGACCATCGTCAAGGTCTCGGGCAGCGATTTCGGCGTGCCCAGCGAGGAGGTTCAGAACTGATGGCTTTGAGCGGACCGCAGAAGACCGTTGCACAGACCGTTGGTCTGGTTGTTCTGATGGGCAGCCTGGCCTGGGCGGCCGTGCCGTTCTACGACTGGTTCTGTCGGGTCACCGGGTTCGGGGGCACCACCGGCGTTGCCGAGGCCACGCCCGACGATATCCTCGACCGGGTGGTGACCGTTCGCTTCGACGCCTCCAAGGCCAAGGACATGCCGTGGGAATTCAAACCCGTCGAGCGAGAGATGAAGGTGCGTATCGGTGAGACCGGTCTGGCCTTTTACGAAGCATACAATCCGACCGACAAGCCGGTTGCGGGACAGGCATCGTACAACGTGACGCCCTATTCCGCCGGCGGATACTTCCAGAAGATCGCATGTTTCTGTTTTGAGGAGCAGGTTCTGGAGCCCGGCGAACGCGTCGAGATGCCCGTAACTTTCTTCGTCGACCCCGAAATGGTGGAAGACCCCGAAGCACAGTATGTTCATACGATCACGCTGTCGTATACATTCTATGAAATAGACCTGCCCGAGGGCTATGCCGCCCTGGATGCGCAGGCAGAAACAAACACGAACTAACGCCTGTAGGTGAGGGACGCTGATGGCACACGCAAAAAACCACGATTACCACATTCTGGCACCTTCGATCTGGCCGCTGATCGGCGCGATCGGTGGCTTCGTCATGCTGTTCGGAGCCGTCTTGTGGATGCACGGCATGACCTCCTTCGTGTTCTGGGGTGGTCTTGTGGCAGTTCTCTACACGATGTTTGCCTGGTGGTCCGAGGTCGTGGCCGAAAGCCGCGCGGGTGATCACACTCCGGTCGTCCGGATCGGGCTGCGCTACGGGTTCATCCTGTTCGTCATGTCCGAGGTGATGTTCTTCTTCGCCTGGTTCTGGTCGTTCTTCAAACATCGCATGTATCCGATGTACGACTATGCCGGCACCGAATACATCCAGCCTGACATCCACGCGGTGGACCCGTTCCACCTGCCGCTGATCAACACTCTGGTTCTGTTGCTGTCGGGCTGTGCGATCACTTGGGCGCACCACGCGCTGGTCCACGACAACGACCGCAAGGCGCTGATTCAGGGTCTCGCGATCGGTATCGTCCTGGGTATCGCCTTCACCTTCCTGCAGGCCTTCGAATACTATGAACTGCTGGCCCACGAAGGCTGGGAGTTCGGCGGTGATCAGTTCTACTCGAACTTCTTCATGGCAACCGGCTTCCACGGCGCACATGTGATCATCGGCACCATCTTCCTGACGGTCTGTCTGATCCGCGCGCTGCGGGGCGACTTTACCCCGGAGAAACACGTCGGGTTCGAGGCGGCCGCATGGTACTGGCACTTTGTCGACGTTGTCTGGCTGTTCCTGTTCTTCGCCGTCTACATCTGGGGTCAGGCACCGCTGATGTAACGCCCCGCGAGGCTGTCGAATTGCAAAAGCCGCCCCTTGGGGCGGCTTTTTCTCGATCAGGGGCGCAAGGGATTGCGCCCCGTACAATTGCAAGGTTGCATTTCCTTGCGCACAGACCGTAACAAGACGCCGGCTTGACCCCGAGCCGCCATGACACGCAACAAGGGCCAGACATGCGCCGCATCCCGTTTCTGCTGATTTTTGGACTCGCCGGGCTGGCGGTTCTTGTGTCTCTGGGCACTTGGCAGGTTCAGCGTCTGGCGTGGAAAGAGGGCATTCTGGCCGACATCGAAGCCCGGATCGCCGCCGATCCAGTGCCGCTGCCCGAGGCGGTCGACCCTGAAGCCGACCGTTATCTGCCCGTCGAAGTATCGGGCGAGATGCTGCCCGGCGAAATCCATGTGCTGGTTTCGGTCAAGCAGGTCGGGCCGGGCTATCGGATCATCGCGCCGTTCCGAACCGGTGATCGCATGATCCAGGTGGATCGGGGCTTTGTGCCCACAACGGCCAAACAGGCCGAACGCCAGATCGGCCCCATGAAGGTTGTCGGCAATCTGCATTGGCCGGACGAGATCGACGGCTATACCCCCGATCCGGACCGGGCGGGCAACATCTGGTTTGCCCGCGACGTGCCCGCGCTGGCCGATGCGCTTGGGGCCGAACCGATCCTACTGGTTGCCCGCAGCCAGACCGATCCCGCCATCACGCCGCTGCCGGTGGATACGGCGGGTATTCCCAACGACCATCTGCAATACGCGGTGACATGGTTCGGCCTGGCGCTGGTCTGGGCCGCAATGACCGGATATTTCCTGTGGCGCGGCCGCGCCCCATCAGAAAGTGACGCGCAATGAAATATATCTCGACCCGCGGGCAGGCGCCCGAACTGAGCTTTGAAGAGGCGATGCTGACCGGTCTGGCCCGCGACGGCGGCCTGTACCTGCCTGCCGAGATTCCGGTTCTGAGTCAGGACGAGATCGCCGCGCTTGCCGGGCTGCCCTATGAAGAGATCGCGTTCCGCGTCATGTGGCCGTATGTCAGCGGCTCGTTCGCCGGGGGCGAATTCAAAGAGATCATCGCCCGCGCCTATGCCGGGTTCGGCCATGATGCCCGCGCGCCTTTGAAGCAGCTGAACGAGAACCACTTTCTGCTGGAGCTGTTCCACGGGCCCACGCTGGCCTTCAAGGATTTCGCCATGCAGCTTATCGGCCAGCTGTTCCAGGTGGCGCTGAAGAGGCGGGGCGAACGTGTTACCATCGTCGGCGCCACCAGCGGCGACACAGGATCGGCCGCGATCGAGGCGTTCCGGGGGCTGGACGCGGTCGATGTGTTCATCCTGTTCCCGCATGGCCGCGTCTCCGAGGTGCAGCGCCGTCAGATGACCACACCCGCCGACAGCAACGTGCACGCGCTGGCCGTCGATGGCGATTTCGACGACTGTCAGGCCGCCGTAAAGGACATGTTCAACGATTTCGATTTCCGCGACGGGGTCAAGCTGGCGGGGGTGAACTCGATTAACTTTGCCCGCGTGCTGGCGCAAGTGGTTTATTATTTCTCGGCCGCGACCAGCCTGGGCGCGCCGCATCGCAAGGTCAGCTTCACGGTGCCCACCGGCAATTTCGGCGACATCTTCGCCGGCTACATCGCCAAACGGATGGGTCTGCCCATCGACCGTCTGGTGGTGGCGACCAACCAGAACGACATCCTGCATCGCTGCCTGTCGGGGCAGGGCTATTTCAAGGGCGACACCATCCCCTCGATAAGCCCATCGATGGATATTCAGGTCAGCTCGAACTTTGAGCGCGCGCTGTACTATGCCTATGGCGAGGACGGGCGGGCCGTGGCGCAGTTGATGGACGAGCTGAAACAGGGCGGCTTCCACGTCAGCCAGGGCGCGATGGAGGCCCTGCGCGAAAGCTTCGACTCGGGCCGTGTGTCAGAAGAGGAAACGCTGGCCACGATCAAATCCACGCTGGAACACAGCGCCGAGCTGGTCTGCCCGCATACCGCCGTGGGCATCAAGGTGGCCGAAGACACCCGCGCCGCCGATGTGCCCATGGTTACTCTGGCCACCGCGCACCCGGCGAAATTCCCCGCCGCGGTCGAGCAGGCCAGCGGTGTGCATCCGCCTCTTCCCTCGCGCATGTCCGATCTGTATGAACGTCCGGAACGGGTGACCCGCATCGCCAACGATCTGGGCGCCATCGAGGATCATATCAAAAGGCATATTGCTGAGTGACTGTCAGACTGGACCAACTAACAAACGGCTTTCGGATCGTCAGCGAACAGATGCCGGGGCTGCAATCGGCCGCCATCGGCATCTGGGTGACCGCCGGCGGGCGGCACGAGCGGATCGAACAGAACGGCATCGCGCATTTCCTCGAGCATATGGCCTTCAAGGGCACCGAGCGGCGCTCTGCTTTGCAGATCGCCGAGGCGATCGAGGATGTGGGCGGCTATATCAACGCCTATACCTCGCGCGAGGTGACGGCCTATTACGCCCGGGTGCTGAAGGATGACGTGGCGCTGGCGATGGACGTGATCGGCGACATTGTCCTGAACCCCGTCTTCGACCCGCGCGAGATCGAGGTTGAGCGCGGCGTGATCCTGCAGGAAATCGGACAGGCGCATGACACGCCCGACGATGTGATCTTTGACTGGCTGCAGGAACAGAGCTATCGCGACCAGCCGCTGGGCCGCACCATTCTGGGGCCGACCGAACGGGTCAGCGCCTTTTCGCGCGACGACCTGTCGGCCTTCGTGGCCGAGCACTATGCGCCCGATCAGATGATCCTGTCGGCGGCGGGCGCGGTCGATCATGACCAGTTGATGAAACTGGCCGAAGAGATGTTCGGCCATCTGCAACCCCGCAAGGGGCTGCTACCGGATCCCGCGCGGTTCACCGGCGGTGAGGCGCGGCGGGACAAGGCGCTGGAACAAGCGCATTTCGCGCTGGCGCTGGAAAGCCCGGGCTATCGTAATGACGAGATCTATACCGCGCAGATCTATTCGACCGCGCTGGGCGGCGGCATGTCCTCGCGCCTGTTTCAGGAGGTGCGTGAGACCCGCGGGCTGTGCTATACGATCTTTGCCCAGACCGGCGCCTATGCCGACACGGGAACGACCACGATCTATGCCGGCACTTCGGCCGATCAGGTGGGCGAGCTGGCCACCATCACCATCGACGAGATGAAGCGCGCCGCCGAGGACATGAGCCCCGAGGAGGTTGCCCGCGCCCGCGCACAGATGAAGGCCGGGATGCTGATGGGGCTGGAAAGCCCTTCGAACCGGGCCGAACGTCTGGCCCGGCTGGTGCAGATATGGGGCCGTGTTCCGCCGCTCGAGGAAACCGTGGCCAAGATCGACGCGGTCAGCACCGCCGACGTCCGGGCCTTTGCCGAAAAGATGGCGGTTCAGGCCCCGGCAGCACTGGCGCTCTACGGACCTGTGGGTGGTGCGCCGACACTGGAGAGGCTGCAGGAGAGGCGCGCGGCGTGATGCTGTTGGGCAGACGCAGGCTGAAACTCGAGACCGAGCGGTTGAGCTTGCGCCCGCCCGTGCATTCCGACTTCAACGACTGGGCCGCGCTGCGGCTGGCCTCGCGCGAGTATCTGACCCCGTGGGAGCCGATCTGGGCCAAGGATCATCTGACCCGCAAATCGTTCACCAACCGTGTCTACTGGGCGCAACGCTCGGTGGCCAATGGCACGGCGGTTCCGCTGTTCCTCTTCCGCAGAACGGATGACATGCTGGTGGGCGCCATTACGCTGGACAACATCCGCCGGGGGCCGGCGCAGGCCGGAACGCTGGGCTATTGGACCGGGCAGGCCTTTGCCCGGCAGGGTTACATGCGCGAGGCCATCGGCGCCGTGGTGCATTACGCCTTTACCCGACTGGACCTGAGCCGGATCGAGGCCGCCTGCCTGCCGGAAAACGCCGCCTCTCGCGGGCTGTTGGAAAGCTCGGGGTTCAAATACGAGGGCGTGGCGCAATCCTATCTGCAGATCAACGGGCGGTGGCGGACGCATGTGCTCTATGCGTCGCTGCGCTCGGACCGGCGCGGGCGCACGGACGCGGGCTAGGGCGCCCGTTCGGACCTGATGTGGGCGGGACTGTTTCCGAAATTTGGGCCCAGTGACGTGACTCGAGGCGCCGATGCGCTAGACTTCCGATCATGCGGAGTGTTTTGGCGGGTCTGATCTTGCTGGCAGGGACGGCGGCGGCGCAGGAGCGTCGGCCGAGCCATTGCATCGCCATCGCTCAGAACACCCCCGGCATCGAATATCTGCACAAGGCGGCGTGGCAGGATCCGGTGCCCGAATTCTCGGTGCGGATCAGCTATGTCGCGCATGCGTCCTTTCTGATCCAGACACCCGGCGGGCTGAATGCCGTGACCGACTATACCGGCTTCATCGGCGGCGCGGATCTGATTCCCGACATCGTGACGATGAACCACGCCCATGACACCCATTGGACCGCCTATCCCGACCCGGCCATCCCGCATGTGCTGCCGGGTTGGGGTGAGTTCGGGCTGGGCATCGAACACCACCTCGATCTGGGCGAATTGCTGGTGCGCAACGTATCGACCGATATCCGGTCCGCGTATGGCGGGGTGGAAGAGCGCGGAAACTCGATCTTCGTGTTCGAGGTCGAAGGCCTGTGCATCGGCCATCTGGGGCATCTGCACCATGTGCCGTCCGACGAACAGTTCGCGGCCCTTGGGCGGCTGGACGTGGTCATGGCGGCGGTGGACGGGGGCACGACCATGCCCTTGCCCGAGATGATCTCGGTGCTGCAGCGGCTGAAAAGCTCGGTCATCATTCCGATGCACTGGTTCTCGGGCTATTCTCTGGACCGGTTTCTGGCCGATATCCGATCCGATTTCCCAGTGCGCCGGGACGGGGTTTCGGAAATTGAAGTATCGCTGCGGACCCTGCCGGACCGCCCGACGGTGGTGGTGCTCGAGCCGCGCTACCTAATGGAACTGGAATAAGACTTGCCGTGCGCCGCGGGCTTGGGCATGCAGAGGGCATGCATTTGAACCCTGCCGACGAAACCTTTGCCGAAACCATCCGCGCCCGCCTGGGTGACGATATTCTGCGCCCGGTCGAGCCGCGCTATCTGGAAGAGCCGCGCCGCCGCTTCGCCGGGCAGGCGGGTCTGCTGGCCTTGCCCCGCACGGTTGAGGAGGTCGCAGCCTTGGTGCGTTTGGCGTCCGAGGCCCGTGTGCCGGTGGTGCCATACGGCGGCGGCACCGGTCTTGTGGGCGGACAGGTCATGGCCAATGGCCCCGCGCCCCTGATCCTGTCGCTTGAGCGGATGCGCGCGATCCGGGCCGTCTACCCGACCGAAAACATCCTGATCGCCGAGGCCGGTGCTGTGCTGGCCGACATTCAGGCCTCGGCCGAGACGGCCAACCGGCTGTTTCCGCTGTCGCTCGCGGCGCAGGGGTCCTGCCGGATCGGGGGGAACCTCGCTACCAATGCCGGGGGCGTGAACGTCCTGCGTTATGGCAATGCACGGGATCTGTGCCTGGGGCTTGAGGCGGTTCTGCCCAACGGGGAGATCTGGCACGGGCTGGGGCGGTTGCGCAAGGACAATACCGGCTATGATCTGCGCAACCTGCTGATCGGGTCCGAGGGCACGCTGGGGGTCATCACCGCCGCCTCGCTCAAGCTGTTCCCCCGTCCTGCCGGGCTGGGCACGGCGATCTTTCAGGTCACCAGCCCCGAAGCGGCGATCGACCTGCTGGCCCTGGCCCGCGACCATTTGGGCGAAACCGTCAGCGCGTTCGAACTGATCCACAAGCAGGGGCTGGATTTTCTGGCCGAGGTCTTGCCGGACGTGCGGCAACCCTTTGACACACCGCCGGACTGGTCGGTCCTGATCGAGCTGGGATTGCCGGCCGGGCACGAGCCCGAGGCGGCGCTGGAGTCCTTGTTCGTCGCTGCCGAAGCCCGTGGTCAGGTGTCGGACGGCGTCATCGCCCAAAGCGCCGCGCAGCGCGACGGGCTGTGGTCAGTGCGCGAACGCATCCCCGAGGCGAACCGGCTGATCGGTTCAGTGTCCAGCCACGATATCTCGGTTCCGATTTCGCGTATCCCCGATTTCATCCGGCAAGGCGGCGAGGCGATTGCGGCCCTTGGGCCATTCCGGGTGAACTGCTTTGGTCATCTGGGGGACGGCAACCTGCACTACAACGTCTTTCCGCCCAAAGGCCACGACCGGGGCGAGTTCGACGACCGACGCGGCGAGATCAAGCGCGCGGTTCATGACCTGGTGCATGAATTTGAAGGATCGGTCAGTGCCGAGCATGGGGTGGGCCGTCTCAAGACCGGTGATCTGGAACGCTACGGTGATTCGGCCAAACTGACGGCCATGCGCGCCATCAAGTCTGCCTTGGACCCGCTCGGGATCATGAACCCGGGCGCCGTCCTGTCAGGTGAGTGAGTGCGGCCCGGACGCTCCGGGCCGCAGCTGCGCGTCGTTTACGACGCCGGCAGGATAACCTTGTCGATGACGTGGATCACGCCATTACTGGTTTCGATATCTGCCTGAACGACATTTGCGTCATTGACCATGACACCATTGTCGAGATCGATTGTGATCTCTCCACCCTGAACAGTGGCGGCGGTCATGTCGTCGGACAGATCACCCGACATCACTTTGCCCGGAACCACGTGATAGGTGAGGATCGCAACAAGCTGATCCTTGTTCTCGGGCTTCAGCAGCGTTTCCACGGTGCCTTCGGGCAGCGCGGCAAAGGCTTCATCCGTGGGCGCGAAAACGGTGAATGGGCCTTCGCCCTTCAGCGTGTCAACCAACTCGGCGGCCTGCACGGCTGCGACCAGAGTGTTGAAGCTGCCAGCCCCGACAGCGGTGTCCACAATGTCCTTGCCGTGGCCGTCGGCCATGGCAGCGGTCGAAAACAGGATACTGGCGACACCGGCAACAGCGAATTTGCGAAACATGATCTACTTCCCTTGTTGAGGATGTCATCGGCGACATCACGGTCTATACGGCGACATGCCGAAAGGAGATCAGGCGTCAGGGGCAAAAAACCGACTGGAAAACGAACGACGCCGCGCTAAGCGCGCGGCGTTTCCAGCGGCAAGTCACGAAATCGTGACCGCTGTCTGTTCACAGCCCTTCGAATTCGCACAAGACATGGACGTCCATGCCCATCTCCTCCAGCACCTTCCGGCCACCCAGCTCGGGCAGGTCGATGATGAAGGCGCAGCTGACGATCTCGCCGCCCAGACGTTCGATCAGCTTGATGCCTGCCGCGGCAGTGCCGCCGGTGGCCAGCAGGTCATCGACGACCAGAACCTTTTCACCGGGCTGGATCGCGTCATCGTGGATCTCGACGATGGCCTCGCCATATTCCAGCTTGTATTCCTCGCTGATCGTGGTGCCCGGCAGCTTGCCCTTCTTGCGGATCGGGACAAAGCCCACGCTCAGCTGGTGCGCGATTGCGCCGCCCAGAATGAAACCGCGCGCCTCGAGCCCAACGACCTTGTCGATGCGCTCGCCGGCATAGGGGTGCAGCATCTGGTCGATGGCCATGCGAAACCCGCGGGGATCGGCAAACAGGGTCGTCACGTCGCGGAACATGATCCCTTCGTGGGGAAAATCGACGATGGTCCGAATGTAATCCTTGACCGTTTTGCTTCTGGACATGGGGCAACCCTTCTTGCGTCAAAACACGGCGGTGTTTGGCGTATCACGGCCAGTCATGCAAGCCACGGCTGCCTTCCTGCGCGTATTTGCTGCGGAACAGATGCGCCCGGACAACCCGCCCTTGGGGGGCTGCGGGTATCGACAAGCGATGCGCTTTGTCTATACAAGGTGCCACGCGCTGATGCAGGCCCAGAATAAGGATGACAGCCGTGGCCAAGGCCGACCTCAAGGGATCCACCAAAAAGAACAGCCAGCTGGTTCTGCGCCTGGACAAGGACGAACGCGACGCGTTCGTTGCGCTGTGCCGCGATCTCGACACCTCGGCCGCGCGCGAGATCCGCAAGTTCATTCGCGCATTCATGGCTGAGAACGCCGGGACCTGACTGCCTTCAGGCCGGGCGACGCAGTACCGCCGTGGCCACGCCCATTCCGATCAGGGTCAACCCTCCGAAACGGGTCATGCCGGTGATGATGCCGGGGCGGCCGATTACGCGGCGCAGCCGGTCGGCCAGCAGCGCATAGGCCAGCGCGTTCAGCCCGGCCAATCCCACGAAAGTCGCAATCAGGATCGCGAACTGCGGGCCCAGCGGCTCGGCCGGGCGCAGAAATTGCGGCACGAAGGCGATGAAGAAGGCGATGGATTTCGGGTTCAGCGCAGTGACAGCGGCCGCATGGCCGAATACGCCGCGGGCGGTAACGTCGCGCGCGGTGGCCACCGCCTGCATCCCGCCGGACGGCGCACTGCGCAGCAGCTTGATGCCCAGCCAGACCAGATAGGCGGCGCCCACCCATTTCAGCACCGAAAACAACGTGGCCGACGCCAGCACCAGCGCCCCAAGCCCCAGCAGCGAAGCGGTCATGGCAATCAGGTCCCCCAGCGCAACCCCCGTGGCCGAGGCCACGGCCACGCTGCGCCCTTTGGACAGCGCATAGCTGAGCACCAGCAGGACCGTCGGGCCCGGGATCAGCAGAAGGGCGGTCGAGGCGGCGACAAAGGCCAGCCAAAGTTCAAAATCCATCATCCAACTCCGTCAAATCCGCAGCAGCTAGCCTAAGAAAACACGTGGCCGTCAAGGCCGCCTACAATACCCGGCCCGCCACCGCATCCAGCTTGGCCAGCACTTGCAGGTCGCGCTTTTCCGGGGCCGTCAAAATCGCGTGGTCCAATGCCCGGTCGCAGCCATGCGGGCAGGGCGCGCGGTCCGCCCCCAGCAGGGCGGGCAGACCTTTGACCAAGGCGCGCGCCTTCTCGGCATTGCCGGTCAGCGTCGCGATGATCGCGGTCACGTCCACTTCGCCGTGATCGGGGTGCCAGCTGTCATAGTCGGTGACCATCGCCACCGAGGCATAGCAAAGCTCGGCCTCGCGGGCCAGTTTGGCCTCGGGCATGTTGGTCATGCCGATCACGTCGCAGCCCCACTGCTCGCGGTACATCTTCGATTCCGCCAGCGTCGAGAATTGCGGCCCTTCCATCGCCAGATAGGTGCCGCCACGGTGCACGGTGATGCCGGCCGCCCGGGCGGCGGATTCACAGGCATCGCCCACGCGCGGGCAGGTCGGATGGGCCACGCTGACATGGGCGACGCAGCCGGTGCCGAAAAAGCTTTTCTCGCGGGCGAAGGTGCGATCGATGAACTGATCGACGACCACGAAATCGCCCGGCGCCATGTGTTCGCGGAAGGAGCCGCAGGCCGAAACCGAGATCACATCGGTCACCCCCAGCCGTTTCAGCGCGTCGATATTGGCACGATAGGGCACCTCGGTCGGCGAATGCACATGCCCGCGCCCGTGGCGGGGCAGAAAGGCCATCTCGATGCCGTCCAGTGTCCCGGTCAGGATCTGGTCGGACGGCGCGCCCCAAGGCGTTTCCACGGTAACCCATTGCGGCGTTTCCAGCCCGTCGATGTCATAAATTCCCGATCCGCCGATGACGGCAATTTTTGTCTGGGCCACGTTCGTTCTCCGCTGCGATACCTGCCTGAGGGAATTTCTGCGGGCTTGTCGGGCATTTGGCAAGGCTTGCCGGTGTTATTGCGCCGCACAGGCGCCACAAGGGGCGTCGCCTTGCAGTTTTTGCATGACAGCCTGCCATCGATGGGCTAGCAGACAGCGCCGAAGGCGGGTATACGACCGCCTTCGCGCGAACATTCTGACCCACAGGACCAATTCATGCCCCGAGCCTTGCTGGCAAGCTTTGCCAATCGCCTCGCCATTCCCGATCTGAGCTGGATGCCGGACGAAAAGCTGACCCCCGCCCGCCTGCGGATCGAGCTTTTGTCGGGCCTGACCGTCGCCCTGGCCCTGGTGCCCGAAGCGGTGGCCTTTGCTTTCGTCGCCGGGGTTCACCCGCTGGTAGGCCTGTATGCGGCGTTCCTCGTGGGGCTGATCACCGCGCTGATCGGGGGTCGTCCGGGTATGATCTCGGGCGCAACCGGTGCGCTGGCGGTCGTCATGGTGGCGCTGGTGGCGCAGCACGGGGTCGAATACCTGTTCGCCACAGTGGTTTTGATGGGCATCCTGCAGATTATCGCGGGGGCCATGCATTGGGGCCGGTTCATCCGCCTGGTGCCGCATCCGGTGATGCTGGGCTTTGTCAACGGCCTGGCGATCGTGATCTTTCTGGCTCAACTGGGCCAGTTCAAGGTGCCGGGCACCATGGAAAACACCGGCCACGGCATGAGCGGTGGTGAATGGCTGTCCGGGATGCAACTCTATACGATGCTGGGGCTGGTCGCGCTGACCATGGCGGTGATCTGGGTGATGCCGCGCATCACGCGCATTGTGCCAGCGCCGCTGGCGGGCATCGTCGTGGTGGCTGCGCTGGTGATCGGCATGGGGCTGGATGTCCCGCGCGTCGGAGACCTGGCCTCAATCGAGGGCGGCCTGCCGAAATTCCACATCCCCATGGTTCCGCTGACCTGGGAGACGTTTGAGATCATTCTGCCCTACGCCGTCATCCTGGCCGCCATCGGCCTGATCGAATCTCTGCTTACGCTGAACCTGGTGGGCGAGATCACCGGCAAGCGCGGTGGTGCGTCGCAGGAATGCATCGCGCAGGGCACCGCCAACGTCGTGACCGGGTTCTTTGGCGGCATGGGCGGCTGTGCGATGATCGGGCAGTCGATGATCAACGTGAAGTCCGGCGGTCGCACGCGCATCGCGGGGATCGCTGCCGCGCTGTTCCTGCTGGTGTTCATCCTTGTCGGCTCACCCCTGATCGAACAGATTCCGCTGGCCGCGCTGGTTGGCGTGATGTTCATGGTGGTGATCGGCACGTTCGCCTGGAATTCGTTCAACATCCTGCGCAAGGTGCCGCTGACGGATGCCTTCGTCATCGTTCTGGTCACCGTCGTCACCGTGATGGAAGACCTCGCTGTGGCCGTCGTGGTCGGCGTGATCGTTTCGGCGCTGGCCTATGCCTGGAACAACGCCAAGCGCATCCACGCGGTCACCCGCGACTCGGAAACCGAGAAAGGCGCCAAGGTCTACGAGATCAAGGGGCCGCTGTTCTTCGGCTCGTCTGAGGGGTTTGTCGAACTGTTCGATGTCCAAAACGACCCGGAAACGGTGATCGTGGACTTCGCCGACAGCCGTGTGGTCGACCAATCGGCCCTGCAGGCCATCGAAAACATCGCCGCGAAATACGAGGCGGCAGGAAAGCGCGTCATGCTGCGCCATCTCAGCCGGGATTGCCACAAGCTGCTCAAGAAAGCAGGTCACCTGATGGTCGACAGCGACGATGACCCGGATTACGGCCTTGCGGTCGACTATTCTGTTCGGACCGGCGTTCTGGGCGGCCACTGAGGAAATGCGAGGCTGTGCCTCGCACCGCGCGGCGGGGGCAGAGCCCCCAAACCCGGCTCAATCGTCTGGACGATTGAGGGAAAACAACTCCGTCACCACCGAGTAGTCGCGATACCCAAGCCGCGACAAGGGTTGAAAGGTGGTGACGTCGAACTTGCCGTCCTTCAGGCAGTCATCGCGCAGGTGCACGCCGACGACTTCTCCGAAAACCACCCGGTTGGCCTGGCCGGGCAGCGTGACGATCTGGGTCAGTTTGCATTCCAGCGCGGCAGGGGCGCCCTCGATGCGAGCGCATGGGATGGTTTCGCATTCCACAGGTGTCAGGCCGGCGTGGGCGAACTCGTCCACCTCTTTCGGAAGGCTGGCCGAGCTTGCGTTCATCGCATCCCGATGGGCGTGGGCCACCACGTTGACGCAAAAGACGCCGGTTGCCTCGATATTGGCGATGCTGTCCTTTCCGCGGTCCTGGTCGTGTTTCGTGCCGGTGGAGGCAAACATCACCTGCGGCGGCGTATAGGCGACCCCGTTGAAGAATGAATAGGGCGCCAGATTGTTGATCCCATCGGCGCTGCGGGTCGAGATCCATCCGATCGGGCGCGGCGTGATGATGGCGTTGAACGGGTTGTGCGGCAAACCGTGACCGTCTTCGGGGCGATAGAACATCTGATCTCCAAGCGTTTGCTCAAGGCCTAGCGAAGTGCTAGGGCGATTGCCAGAGTCGAAAAGAGGGCCGCGGTGCAGCAGTTCGGGATCAGGCCGGAAGAGCCGGAGGATTGGTGGGAAGTCGAAGCCCTCTACGACCTGTGTTTTGCGCCGGGGCGCGAGGCGCTGTCGTCTTACCGCTTGCGCGACGATGTTCCGCCAGTGCCGGGCCTGTCGATGATTGCCCGTGACGGGCAGGGCATCTTGGCTGGGGCCATCCGATTCTGGCCGGTTCATGTTGGCGCACACGACGCGCTTTTGCTGGGGCCCGTTGCCGTCCACCCGACCCACCAGGGGGAAGGTTTGGGTGGTTTTCTGATCCACGAAGGTATCGAAGCCGGGCGGGCCAAAGGGTGGGACCGGGTCATGCTGGTCGGTGACGCGCCCTATTATTCACGCTTTGGGTTTGCCCGGCTCGAGGGTGTTGAGATGCCCCCACCAACCAACCCGGATCGGGTTCTCGGGCTGGATTTGACCACCGGCGCATGGCACGGAGTGAGTGGTTCGGTGACCCGCTGGACGCGCTGATCTATTGAAACGGCGTTGTGAAATGCCAATGTTTCAGGGTCAGGAGGACACCGAATGAATGACGTCGTTCTCGTCGGAGAAATCGACCCCGACGCTGAGTTGGACCGGCTGGCAAGCCACTACCGCAGCGCGGGCGGCAGCGGTATCAGGTTGCTCAATCGTCTGGGCGGATCGGCTGAGTCGCTGCTGGAACAGCTGCCCGGTTCGGTGCGCGATGGGCTGACCGGTGCAACCGAGCAGGCCTTGTGGCTTGCAGTTCGTGCCGCTGACGGATCGCGCCGCGCGGTTCCCGACCAGAAGCCGTGGGTCAACACCGCCATATCGACCACGATGGGCGCCGCGGGTGGGGCTGGCGGCCTGACGACGGCGTTGATCGAGCTTCCGGCGACCACGGCCATGTTGTTGCGCTCAATACAGGGGGCCGCATCGCGTGAAGGTTTTGACCCCTCGGCAAGGAACGTGCAGTTCGATTGCATCCGCGTTTTGTCGGCGGCAGGTCCCTTGGCGCATGACGACGGCGCAGACATGGGGTTCTTTTCAGTCCGACTGACCGTGACGGGCCCCGCTCTGCAAAAGATCATTGCCGCCGTCGCTCCGAGGTTGTCGGTCGTTTTGGGGCAGAAACTGGCGGCACAGACCGTTCCGGTATTGGGGGCCTTGGCCGGAGGTGGCGCGAACTACCTCTACGCCCGGTACTATCAGCAGATTGCCCGTGTGCATTTCGGCCTGCGGCGTCTGGCGATCGATGCCGATATTCCGCATGACGAGCTTGTGCAGCGTCTGCAACGTCGCATGTTGGCCTGATCCTCAGTTTCAAAATTGGACAGAACCGCAGGATGTGGTATCCTGCACCCAATCGGCCCGCAATATAAGTGGCCGAAAACAGGCAAGAAGAACAAAACAAGAGGCGGGGCAGCGTGAAAAGCGCAGGGCTGTCACCAGACATTCTGTCCGAAACCGGGGCATTTCCGGTTCTGCCGCAGTCTGCGGCTCTATGCTACCGGCTTCGGCGCGGGGTGCCTGAGATATTGTTGATCACGACCCGGGGGTCGGGGCGGTGGATCATCCCCAAAGGCCGCATGATCGACGGCCTAAGCGGGTCTGAGACCGCAGCGCAGGAGGCCTGGGAAGAGGCCGGTGTGACAGGCCGTTGTAAGACGCGCAGTATCGGACAGTTCTCTTTCGACAAACACCACCGGGATCTGGGGCGGGTGACATGCGTCGTTGATGTCTACCCGTTGCTTGTTGCCAAGACGGCGGATCGGTTCCCCGAAGTCGCCGAGCGGCGGCGTAGATGGATGCTGCCGGAAAAAGCAGCACAAGCGGTTTCGATCGGCGGGCTTTCCGGGCTGTTGCTGTCAAATGCGCTCAATCCTCATTGAACCGCCTCTGTAAAGACTTGATATTGCCATGTCTGTCAGTATCTATTGGCCCACCGACATTTTGGGCGACAGATGATTCAATATTCACTGAAATGCTGCAATGGTCACGCGTTTGACAGTTGGTTCCAGTCTGCGGACGCTTACGACAAGCTGTCCAAGGCTGGAATGGTCTCTTGCGCGACTTGCGGCAGCACCCAGGTCGAAAAGGCGATCATGACGCCGCGGGTCCAGTCTGCGCGCTCGTCTGCTGCAATGCCGCGCGCGGAGAACAGTGATCAACCCGAAGCCCAGCGCCAACCGACCAAGGCCGAGATAGAGCGTGTTCTGAACGCCCTGCGCGCCAAGGTCGAGGCGAATTCCGATTATGTCGGCCGCGAATTTGCGCGCGAGGCCCGCAAGATACATCTGGGCGAGGCCCCGGAGCGCGCCATCTATGGCGAGGCCAAGCCGGAAGAGGCCAAGGCCCTGATCGAAGATGGGGTTCCGGTGGCCCCTCTGCCGTTCATTCCAAGCCGAAAGACGAACTGAACCGTGCATCTTGTTATCACCGGCGCCAATCGCGGCATTGGGCGTGCTCTTGCTGAATTCTATCGTGGCCGCGGCGATACTGTCACCGGCACCGCACGGGACGATTCCGCCGATATTCGTCTGGACGTTACCGACCCGGCGCAACAGGCGCAGATGGCGCGCAAGTTGGATGGCCAGCCCGTAGATCTGTTGATCTGCAATGCAGGTGTCTATCTGGACAAAGGCCAGACAATCGACGGCTACCCGGCCGAGATGTGGGGCCAGACCTTTGCGGCCAACGTCACCGGGGTGTTTCTGACCATTCAGTCCTTGTTGCCCAATCTGCGTGCGGCGCGCGGCAAGATCGCGATCATCTCGTCGCAGATGGCCTCGCACACGCGGGCGCCCGGGGGCAGCTATATCTATCGGGCCTCCAAGGCGGCTGTGCTGAACCTTGGGCGCAACCTGGCGGTGGATATCAAGGACGATGGCATCGCCGTCGGCATTTATCACCCGGGATGGGTGCAGACGGACATGGGCGGTCAGGCCGCCGACATCACCGTGTCACAGGCCGTTGCCGGGTTGACCGAGCGTTTCGATGCGCTGAGTTTGGACTCCACCGGCTGCTTTGAAACCTGGGACGGGCAGGCACATCCTTACTGAGCGGCCAGCGCTGCCTTGGGGATCTCGTAGACTTCACCGGGATCGATGAAGATCACCAGAATTTCGCCCCGCGTTTCCGAAGTGATCTTCGACGTCGAGCTGCTGGAATCCGGCTTTCCATCGGTGAAATAGATGCGGCGTACTTCCCCAGTATCCAACTGAACCGCCAGGGTTGCAGTGCCATCATCCTTGCGCCGCAACTCTGCAGGGCAATTTTTCAATGGCTGACCTGCCAACGCGGCGCAGGGGACCGTTCCCAACGCGTTCTGGCCGTCCGTTCCGGACAGTGAAGCCACCTGGGCCAGAGCCGGGCTGGACATCAGAGCACAGGCGAAAACAAAACGCAGCATGGTATTCCTCATGGTTTAAATCCTTGACGATACGCTGACATTGCTGCCGGTCCTTGTAAAGCGTTGCGCTGCAGTGTCCTGCCGTTCTATGTGCCCTTGCTCTTGTGTGTTGCCTCGCATAAGACGCTCGGGACCGGAAATCCAAGGCGCGGAGACATTTGCCCCCATGCCCGTACTCGTGATGAAATTCGGCGGCACATCCGTCGCCAACCTCGACCGCATCCGCCGCGCGGCCAAGCGCATCGGCGTCGAAGTGGCCAAGGGCTATGACGTCATCGTCATCGTGTCGGCCATGTCGGGCAAGACCAACGAATTGGTGGGCTGGGTCGACGAGATCTCGCCGCTTTATGACGCGCGCGAATATGATGCCGTGGTATCCTCGGGCGAGAATGTCACCGCCGGTCTGATGGCGCTGACGCTGCAGGAAATGGAGATCCCCGCCCGCAGCTGGCAGGGCTGGCAGGTGCCGCTGCTGACCGATGGCGCCCATTCGGCGGCGCGGATCCTTGATATTCCGACCGACAACATCAACCAGAAGTTCGGCGAGGGCATGAAGGTCGCGGTGGTGGCAGGCTTTCAGGGTCTCAGCCCCGAGGGGCGGATCACCACGTTGGGCCGGGGCGGTTCGGACACCACTGCCGTGGCTTTTGCCGCCGCCTTCGACGCCGAACGCTGCGACATCTACACGGATGTGGACGGCGTCTATACCACCGATCCGCGCATCTGCGAGAAGGCGCGCAAGCTGGACAAGATCTCGTTCGAGGAAATGCTCGAACTGGCCTCGTTGGGGGCCAAGGTGCTGCAGACCCGCTCGGTCGAGCTGGCGATGCGGTACAAGGTGAAACTGCGTGTTCTCTCAAGCTTCGAGGAACAGTCCGACGAGGCCGGAACCCTGGTCGTCGACGAGGAGGAAATCATGGAATCCAATGTAGTCTCGGGTGTGGCCTATTCGCGGGACGAGGCCAAGATGACCGTCGTGTCGGTCGCCGACCGCCCCGGCATCGCCGCGATCATCTTCAACGCGCTCAGCGATGAGGGGATCAACGTCGACATGATCGTGCAAAACATCTCGGACGAGGGGCGCACGGACATGACCTTTTCCTGCCCCACCAACCAGGTGGCGCGCGCCGAAAAGGCGCTGTTGGCAGTCAAGGAGCGTGGCGAGTTGAACTATGCCGAGCTGGTCGCTGATACTGATGTGGCCAAGGTTTCGGTGGTGGGCATCGGCATGCGCTCGCAGTCGGGCGTGGCGGCCAAGATGTTCAAGGTACTCTCGGATGAGGGGATCAACATCAAGGTCATTACAACCTCCGAGATCAAAATTTCCGTCCTCGTCGACCGGAAATACATGGAACTTGCCGTTCAGGCGCTGCATGATGCCTTTGAACTGGAAAAGGCGGCCTGAGCATCTCGGCCAAGGTCCCGCCTGACACCGCAGAGTAGATCGGGCGATGGCAGACGGAATGGAAACAGAATCCCGCAAGCTGCTGGGGCGGCTGCGCGAGGAGATGGCAAGCGAGGCTGCCGGTCAGGAGCGTCTTGACCGGATCACTCACCTGATCGCCGACAGCATGCGGTGCGAGGTGTGCTCGATCTATCTGTTCCGCGACGACGAAACCCTGGAGCTGTGTGCCACCGAAGGTCTTGCCCCCGAGGCCGTGCACCAGACCCGCATGCGTCTGGGGGAAGGTCTCGTTGGCCGGGTGGCCAAGTTCGGCAAGGTCGTCAACGCCGCCGATGCGCCCTCCGAGAAAGGTTTCCGGTACATGCCGGAAACAGGCGAGGAGCGTTTTTCGTCGTTCCTGGGCGTGCCCATTCAGCGGCTGGGGCAGAAGCTTGGGGTTCTTGTGGTCCAGTCCCGCGCTCAACGCGAATTTTCCGCGGATGAGGTCTATGCGCTTGAAGTCGTGGCAATGGTCCTTGCGGAAATGGCCGAATTGGGTGCGTTTGTGGGCGAAGGTGCCGCCCTTTCACCGTTGCATCAGCAATCCATATTGCTGCGCGGTGGCCCGGCACAGGAAGGCTCGGCCGAGGGGCATGTCTGGCTGCATGAGCCGCGTGTCGTCGTCACCAACCCGATCGCCGACGATCCACATCGCGAGCTGGAGCGGCTGAACGAGGCGGTCGAAGAGCTGCGCGTGGGCGTCGACAAGATGCTTGAAATCTCGCGGGGCGGCGACACGGAACAGCTGCAGGTTCTGGAAGCCTACCGGATGTTCGCCAATTCCAAGGGCTGGATGCGCCGGATGGAAGAGGACATCGCCCGCGGTCTCAGCGCCGAGGCGGCGGTGGAAAAGGAGCAGTCGCAGGCCCGCGCCCGGATGAGCCAGGTCACCGACCCTTATCTGCGCGAGCGTCTGGCGGATCTGGACGATCTGTCCAACCGTCTGCTGCGCATTCTGACAGGGCAGGGCGGGTCGAACGGTAAAGAACTGCCGCCCGATCCGATCCTGGTGGCGAGGAATATCGGCCCGGGTGACCTGCTGGAATATGGCCGTTCGCTGAAAGGTGTCGTGCTCGAGGAGGGCTCGGTCGGTAGTCATGCCACCATCGTCGCCCGCGCTCTGGCCATCCCGCTGGTGGTACATGTGGGCCGGATCACGACCGAGGCTTTGAACGGCGACCATATTCTGGTCGACGGGGATGAGGGCGTCGTGCATCTGCGCCCCGAGGATACCGTCGTCAGCGCCTTCCGCGACAAGATGGCCATGCAGGCCGAGGCGCAGAAACGCTATGCCTCGATCCGCGAAACCCCGACCGTGACAAAGGATGGCGAGCGGATCAATCTGGTGATGAATGCCGGCCTGATGGCCGACTTGCCGTCGCTCAAGACGTCCGGGGCCGAGGGCGTAGGCCTGTTCCGCACCGAATTGCAGTTCCTGATCCGCAACCAGATGCCCAAACGGTCGGAACTGGTGGCGCAGTACAAGCGCGTTCTGGATTCGGCCGATGGCAAGCGCGTGGTATTCCGCACGCTGGATATCGGGTCGGACAAGGTGCTGCCCTACATGAAACATGTCGCCGAGCCCAACCCGGCGCTGGGTTGGCGCGCCATTCGCGTGGGCCTGGACAAGCGCGGCGTGATGCGGATGCAGCTGCAGGCCCTGTTGCGCGCGGCGGATGGCCGTCCTCTGACGGTCATGTTCCCGTTTGTCGCCCAGGCCGACGAATACCGCGAGGCCCGTTGGGAAGTGAACAAGACGCTGGAGCGCGAAAAGCGCTTGGGTCATGTGCTGCCGGAAACGCTGGAAGTTGGGGCGATGCTGGAAACACCATCATTGGCCTTCGCCCCCCAGAAGTTCTTTGACGAGGTCGATTTCATCTCGATCGGCGGCAACGACCTGAAACAGTTCTTCTTCGCCGCCGACCGTGAAAACGAGCTGGTGCGCCGCCGCTATGACACGCTGAATGTCAGCTTCCTCAGCCTGATCGAGCGCATCGTCGAACGGTGCGGAATTTCCGACACGCCGCTGAGTTTCTGCGGCGAGGATGCCGGCCGCCCGATCGAGGCACTGTGCCTGGCGGCGATGGGTATCCGCACCCTGTCGATGCGCCCGGCCTCGATCGGCCCGGTCAAAAGCCTGCTGTTGCGGTCCAACCTGCAGGATGTCCGCAAGATCATCGCCGACGCGCGCCATCGCGGCGAACAATCGGTGCGCCCGGCGATCATGGAGTATCTGCGCGACAACGGCTGAGGCCATGATGACCGCGAAAAAAGGCCCGATTGCGAAATCCGGGCTTGCTTTTTGGGCTTGGTCTTTCTATCCAAGCCACGAATGTTAGCGGTAACAGGGAGTCTGGCTGCAGACCGCGCCGGATTGTCCGAAGAAGGGAGCCAGCCATGGTTTCACGCGTAATCCCGGTAGATCCGTTCGACCTGGTCCTGTTCGGCGCGACCGGAGATCTGGCCCAGCGCAAGATCCTGCCGGGCCTCTACCATCGCTTCGAAGTGGGGCAGATGCCCGAAGATGCGCGCATCATCGGGACCGCGCGATCGGATATGGACGATGACGGGTTCCGCGCGCAGGTGCGCAAGTCGATGAAGGAATTCGCTCCGTCCTTCAAAAAGGACGTGCTGGACCGGTTTCTGGCCCGGGTCGAATACGTGCCCGTGGATGCGCTGGGCGAAAACGGCTGGGACAAGCTGGCCAAATCGCTGCGCCCCGACGTGGTGCGCGCCTTTTATCTGTCGGTCGGTCCGAAACTGTTCCCCGGCATCGCACAGCGCCTGCATGATCACGGGCTTGCCACGCCCGACAGCCGCATCGTGGTCGAGAAACCCTTTGGCCATGATCTGGCCTCGGCCAAGGCGCTGAACGAAGGTCTGCGCGCCTGTTTCGAAGAGCATCAGATCTATCGGATCGACCATTACCTGGGTAAGGAAACGGTGCAGAACCTGATGGCGCTGCGCTTTGCCAACTCGCTGTTCGAACCGCTGTGGAATGCGACCCATGTGGATCATGTCCAGATCACCGTGGCCGAAACCGTCGGGGTCGAAGGGCGTGGTGCCTATTACGACCAGTCTGGCGCGATGCGGGACATGGTGCAGAATCACCTGGTGCAGCTTTTGTGCCTGACTGCGATGGAGCCGCCCTCGACTTTTTCGCCCAACTCGGTGCGCAGTGAAAAGGTCAAGGTGATCGAGGCACTGGAACCTGTCGCCCCGACCGACATCGCCCGCGGCCAGTACCGGGCGGACAAGGGCGGAGACGGCTATGTCGATCATGTGGGCAATCCCGACAGCCTGACCGAAAGCTATATCGCGCTGAAGGTGCGCGTGGGCAACTGGCGCTGGGCGGGGGTTCCGTTCTATCTGCGTACGGGCAAGCGTCTGCGCGCGCGTGAATCCGAAATCGCGGTGTTTTTCCGCGACCCGCCGCACACGATCTTTCCTAATGTCGGCCCACTGCACGGCAACGTTCTGGTGATCCGCCTGCAGCCTGACGAGGGCATCACCCTGCGCACCACGATCAAGGATCCCGGCCCGGGCGGATTCCGCCTGACGGACGTGGCGCTGGACATGAGCTTTGCCGAGGCGCTGGGTGCCGATGTGCGCGCGCAGGACGCCTATGAGCGGCTGGTGATGGACGTGATCCGCGGCGACCAGACCCTGTTCATGCGCGGCGACGAGGTCGAGGCCGCCTGGGCCTGGGTCGATCCCATCATCAAGGGCTGGGAAGAGCGCGGCGACCGTCCCTCGCGCTATGATCAGGGCAGTTCCGGCCCGGAAGACGCATTGATGCTGATGCATCGCGACGGGCGCCGCTGGCGCCAGATCGGAGGTTGAGATGGTTCACAACGTCATCACCGATGTCACCCAAAGAATAATCGAGCGCAGCGCCGATCCCCGCCGCACCTATCTGCAGCGGATGGAGCAGGCCCGGTCCGAAGGGCCGGCGCGCGCGCATCTGTCGTGCAGCGGACAGGCCCATGCCTATGCCGGGGCAGGGGCCGATCAGCAGACGATGGCCACGACCAGCGTGGGCAATCTCGGCATCGTCACCGCCTATAACGACATGCTGTCGGCGCATCAGCCGTTCGAGCGCTATCCCGAACTGATCCGCCGCGCGGCCCGTGCCGCGGGCGGCACCGCGCAGGTCGCGGGCGGGGTTCCGGCCATGTGCGACGGGGTCACGCAAGGCGAGGCCGGGATGGAGCTGTCGCTGTTCTCGCGCGACGTGATCGCGCTGGCGGCGGCGGTGGCGCTCAGCCACAATACCTTTGACGCGGCGGTGTTTCTGGGGGTCTGCGACAAGATCGTGCCGGGGCTGGTGATCGCGGCGCAAAGCTTTGGCCACCTGCCGGCGGTATTCCTGCCCGCCGGCCCGATGACCAGCGGCCTGTCCAACGACGAAAAGGCCAAGGTGCGCCAGAAATTCGCCGCCGGCGAAGCCACGCGCGAAGAACTGATGGCCGCCGAGATGGCCGCCTATCACGGGCCGGGCACCTGCACCTTTTACGGCACCGCCAACACCAACCAGATGTTGATGGAGTTCATGGGCCTGCACCTGCCGGGCTCCAGCTTCGTCAACCCCAACACGCCGCTGCGCGATGCGTTGACAGAGGAAGGCGCCCGCCGTGCCCTGTCGCTCAGCGCGCTGGGCAACAATTACACGCCAGTGTGCCAGATCCTCGACGAACGCGCCTTCGTGAACGGTATCGTGGGGCTGATGGCCACGGGTGGGTCGACCAACCTGCTGATCCACCTGATCGCCATGGCCCGTGCCGGGGGCATCGTGCTGGACTGGCAGGATTTCTCGGACATCTCGGGCGTCGTGCCCCTGGTCGCGCGGGTCTATCCCAACGGGTTGGCGGACGTGAACCATTTCCACGCCGCAGGCGGGCTGGGGTACACCATCGGCACGCTGCTGGACGAAGGGCTGTTGCATCCCGACACGCTGACCGTGGCGGGGCAGGGGCTGCATCATTACACGCAGGAACCCAAGCTGATCGATGGCGCGCTGGTCTGGCAGGACGGCGCAGGCCACAGCCTGAACGAAAAGATCCTGCGCCCGGCCAATGACCCGTTCCAGCCCACCGGCGGCCTGTCGCGCCTGAGCGGAAATCTGGGCACCGGAGTGATGAAGGTCTCGGCCGTGGCCCCCGAACACCAGGTGGTCGAGGCCCCGGTTCGCGTCTTCCACGACCAGGACGAGGTCAAGGCCGCGTTCAAGGCGGGCGAGTTCACCGATGATGTCATCGTCGTGGTCCGCTTTCAGGGGCCCAAGGCCAATGGTATGCCCGAACTGCACTCGCTGACCCCGATCCTGTCGATCCTGCAGGGGCGCGGGCAGAAGGTTGCGCTGGTGACCGATGGCCGCATGTCTGGGGCCTCGGGCAAAGTGCCCGCGGCGATCCATGTCTGCCCCGAGGCGCTGGATGGTGGCCCGGTCGCCAAGCTGCGCGATGGCGACCTGCTGCGGGTCGATGCGGTGCGGGGCCAGCTTGAAATCCTGACCCCCGGCGTGCTGGAGCGCCCCGTCGCCACCGCCGATCTTTCGGCGCATCAATACGGGGTGGGCCGCGACCTGTTCACCACGTTCCGCAACGCCGTCGGCTCGGCCGATGCCGGTGCCAGCATTTTCGGAGCCTGAACCTATGTCCGCAAAAACCCAACGTACCCGCGAGATCTGCGCATTGGCGCCCATCGTCCCGGTTCTGGTCGTCGATAACGCCGCCCATGCCCGCCCGCTGGCCGAGGCACTGGTGGCCGGTGGCCTGCCTGCGCTCGAAGTAACCTTGCGCACGCCCGCGGCGCTGGACGCGATCCGCGCTATGGTGCAGGTGCCCGGCGGGGTCGTGGGGGCCGGCACGCTGGTCACGCCAGACGATGTCCGCGCCGCAAAAGAGGCGGGTGCGCAGTTCGGCGTATCGCCCGGGGCCACCGATGCCCTGATCGCCGCCTGCGAGGCCGAGGGCCTGCCGCTGCTGCCCGGCGCGGCCACCGCGACCGAGGCGATGCGTCTGCTCGAGCAGGGCTATGACATGCTGAAGTTCTTCCCGGCCGAAGCCTCGGGCGGGGCGCCTGCGCTCAAGGCGATCGGCGCGCCGCTGCCGCAGATCACCTTCTGCCCGACGGGCGGCGTGTCGCCCGCCAACGCCCGCGATTACCTGTCCCTGCCCAACGTGATCTGCGCGGGCGGCAGCTGGGTTGCGCCGAAACAGATGGTGGCGCAGGGCGACTGGGCGGGGATCGAAGCCCTTGCGCGTGAGGCGGCCGCCCTGATGGATTGACCTTGCCGGGCCGGGCGCTAGGGTGGGCGCCATTACAGGCAGGTTGATCCACATGACAGACAGTATTTCCTTCGCCCAAGGGCGAAATTATCTGGCCATTCCGGGCCCTTCCGTGATTCCGGACGCGGTGCTGCAGGCGATGCACCGCCCGTCGCCCAATATCTATGCCGGTGAACTGGTCGAGATGATGCCCGACCTGACGGCCGACCTGCGCCGCGTGGCCCGTACCCGGCACGAGGTGGCGATCTACATCGCCAACGGCCACGGCGCGTGGGAGGCGGCGCTGTCCAACGTTCTGACGCCGGGGGAAACCGTGCTGGCTCCGGCTTCGGGGCGGTTCACCCATGGCTGGGCGGAAATGGCCGAGCGTCTGGGCGTCAAGGTCGAGCTGATCGATTTCGGTCCGTCCGACCCTTGGGACTTGGACCGGATCGCGCAGGCCCTGCGGGCTGATGCCGACCACCGGATCAAGGCGGTTCTTGCGGTGCATGTGGACACGTCCAGCTCGATCCGCAACGACATTCCGGCGCTGCGGGCGCTATTGGACGACCTGAACCACCCGGCATTGCTGATGGCGGATTGCATCGCTTCTCTGGGCTGCGACCGGTTCGAAATGGATGACTGGGGCGTCGATGTCATGGTCACCGCCTGCCAGAAGGGGCTGATGACCCCTGCGGGCATGTCCTTCGTGTTCTTCAACGACCGGGCCAAGGCCAAACGGGCCGCGATGCCGCGCGTTTCGGGCTATTGGGACTGGCAGCCGCGATCAGAGCCCGACTGGTTCTATCAATATTTCGGCGGCACCGCGCCGACGCACCACCTGTACGGCCTGCGCGCCGCCCTTGATCTGATCCATGCCGAGGGGATTGAGCAGGTCTGGGCCCGCCATGCGCAACTGGCCCATGCCGTCTGGGCCGCCTGCGAGAAGTGGGCCGAGGCCGGGGCGCTGCACCTGAACGTCGGCGATCGCACGCATCGCAGCCATGCCGTCACCGCTCTACGCTTGACCGAGGGTCGCGGCACGCCCCTGCGCAGCTATACCGAGCGGCACCTGGGCTTGACCCTTGGCATCGGGCTGGGCATGGCGGACGAGGAGTCATGTTTCCGGCTGGGCCACATGGGCCATCTGAACGGGCACATGGTCATGGGTCTGCTGGGCGGCATCGAAACCGCCATGGCCGCGTTGGAGATCCCACGCGGGTCCGGCGCGCTCGAGGCTGCGGCGGCGGTTCTGGCGGGCTAGGCGTTGCGCGCCGCCGCCAGCGCCTGCGGCAGGGCGGCGGCAAAGGCGTTCAGGTCGGCTTCGGTGCCGCAACTGACGCGGATGCAGCGGTTCTGCGGGGCCGCAAATGGCATCCGCACGAAGATCCCCTGCGCCACCAGCGCATCCAGCACCGCCTTGGCAAATGCTCCGTCGCGCCCGCAGTCGATCGCCACGAAATTGGTGGCCGAGGGCAGCGGGGCCAACCCGTTGTCACGCGCGATCGCGCCGATCCGGTCGCAGGCCGAGGCGATCTGTGCTTGTACCTGCGTCAGCCAGTCCTGATCGTGCAGGGCGGCCAGCGCCCCGGTCTGCGCCATGCGGTTCATGCCGAAATGGTTGCGCACTTTGTTGAAGGCCGAGATCAACCCGGGCGCTCCGATCGCATAGCCGACCCGTGCGCCGGCCATGCCGTAGACCTTGGAAAAGGTGCGCATCCGGATCACGCGCGGATCATCCGCCGCGACCGGCGCGGCGGTGCCGACGGGCGCGCATTCCACGTAAGCCTCGTCCAAAACCAGCAGACAGCCGTCCGGCAGAGCGTCCATCGCCGCGACGATGTCCGTGCCGCGATGCCAACTGCCCATCGGGTTGTCCGGGTTGGCCAGATAAACCAGCTTGGCGCCGACCTCGGCTGCCTTGGCGAACAAGGCGGCCGGGTCCTCGTGATCGTTGGCATAAGGCACCTTGTGGATCGTCCCGCCATAGCCCGCGACGTGGTAGTTGAAGGTGGGATAGGCCCCGTCCGAGGTCACGACCGCATCGCCCGGACCGACCATCAGGCGCACCAGATAGCCCAGCAGCCCGTCGATGCCTTCGCCGACCACGATGTTGTCGGGGCTGATCCCGTGATGATCGGCCAGCGCATGGCGCAGATCGTGGTTCTCGGGGTCGCCATACATCCAGATGCCGTCAGCGGCCTGCCGCATCGCCTCGATCGCGCGGGGCGAGGGGCCGAACACGCTCTCGTTCGCGCCCAGCCGGGCCACGAAGGGGGCGCTGCGCTGGCGCTCCTGCGTCTCGGGGCCGACGAAGGGCACGGTTGTGGGCAGGGATTGGGCAAGCGGGGTGTATCTGGGTCCGGTCATGGGCGCAGATAATCCCAAGGGCATGGCCGGGGCAAGCCTTGCATGGGGCCGGGGCGTCCGCACCGATCTGCCCTCACGTCGGGCTGGCGTCGGCTGTGGGTTTCGGGGCATGGTTTGCCCGGAACATCAAACCCGGAGGCCCAGATGGCGCGCGTATCAGTCGAATACAGGAACCACATCGCCCATGTCACCCTGACCCGCGGCGACAAGATGAACGCGCTGGATGATGCGATGGTCAAGGCGATCCTGGCAGCGGGGCAAGAGGTTGCCGCCTCGGACGCCCGTGCCGTGGTGCTGTCGGGCGAGGGCAAAAGCTTCTGCGCGGGGCTCGACATGGCCAGTTTTGCGGCCATGGCGCACAAGGACCCGACCGAGTGGTTGATGACCCGCAGCCATGACGACGCCAACGAGATGCAGGAACTGGCGCTGATCTGGCGCCGCGTGCCGGTGCCGGTGATCTGCGCCATTCAGGGCGTGGCCTATGGCGGTGGTCTGCAGATCGCGCTGGGCGCCGATATCCGGATCGCCCATCCCGACGCCAAGCTGGCGGTGATGGAGATGAAATGGGGCATCATCCCCGATATGGGCGGCATGGTCCTGTTGCCGAAACTGGTACGGTCCGACGTGCTGCGCATGCTGACCTATACCGCGCGGCCCATCGGTGCCGCTCAGGCCGCCGACTGGGGGTTGGTCACCAGCCTGTCGGATGATCCGCTGACCGAAGCCATCGCGCTGGCTGAGGATATCGCGGGCAAGAGCCCCTCGGCCATCCGCGCCGCGAAACGCCTGATCGAGGTGGCCGAAACCAAGTCGCGCGCCGAGGTTCTGCTGGCCGAATCCGCCGAACAGGTCGAGCTGATCGGCAAACCCGACCAGATGGAAGTGGTGATGGCCCAGATGCAGGGCCGCAAGCCCGAGTTCAAGTAAACTCGCGGGCCGCGGCCAGGTGGGTCTCAGCCCCGCAGGCGCGTCGTCACCCCATAGGCGATGCCGCCTGCCAGCAGACCCCAGACCGCCGCGCCCAGGCCAAACACGGTGATGCCCGAGGCGGTGATGGCAAAGGTCAGGATCGCGGCTTCGCGCTCGGCCGGAACCTCGAGCGCGGCGAAGGTGGCATTGGCCATGACCCCGATCAGTGCGACGCCGGTCAACGTGCCCATCAGCATCGGATCGGCATGGGCGGCAAATCCGGTGATGGCCACGGCGAATACCCCGAACAGGCAATAGAACACTCCGGCCATGACCGCGGACCAATAGCGCTGATCCCGGTCGGGGTGGCTGTCCTCGTTCGAGCACATGGCGGCGGTGATGGCCGCAAGGCAGGTCGCCGGCGCGCCGAAGGGGGCCGACAGGATGCTGGCCCCGCCCACGGCCGAGAATAGCCGCCCTGCCACCGGGGCATAACCAAAGCTGCGCATGACCGCGATGCCGGGAATGTTCTGCGTGGCCATCGTGACCACGAACAGCGGCACCCCGATGCCGATCATCGACGCCACCGAGAATGTGGGCGTGGTCCAGACCGGCGCGGCCAGCAGGTGGTCGGGGCGGACCGACGGTCCGTCAGAGAACAGAACTACGACCAGCGCGGCGGCCAGCACGGCGGCGGGGACCGCCAGCAGTCTGTGCACACGTCCGGCGATGAACCAGGTCAGGATCACCGGCAGGGCCTGCCAGGGGATCTCGACCGCGGCCTGAAACGGGACGATGCACAGCGGCAGCAGCACTCCGCCCAGCATCGCCTGCGCCAAGGAGGTGGGAATCGCCGCCGCCAACCGTCCCAGCGGGCGCCACATTCCGGCCAGCACGGTCAGCGCACCCGCAAACAGGAACGCGCCGATGGCACCCGAGAAACCCGCGGCCGGCGCGGCCGAAACCGCCAGCAGCGCCGCACCGGGCGTGGACCAGGCCACGCTGATCGGTTGGCGGTACCACAGGCTGAGCGCGATCGCCGCCAGCCCCATGGCAAGGGCGGCCATCATCAGCCCCGATGCCGCCTGCGGCCCCGAGGCGCCCATGGCATCGAGCCCTTGCAGGACAATCGGAAAGGAACTGAAAAAGCCGACTACGGCCACGACCAGCCCGGTTGAAATGGTCTGCATCGGCGGAAAGGGTCTGGACATGGAGGCCTCGGTGGATTGGTCCCGAGATTGCTAGCAACCGTTTGGCCCGGTGAACAGGGGCGGGTGCAAAAAACCCCGCCGGGCGTGCGCGGCGGGGTTTCGTCAAGCTGCGGAGGGCTGACGGATCAGGCGATCTCGGCCAGTCGGGCCAGCGCCTCGTTTATGCGGGCCTCTTCCTCTTCGCGGGCGGCGAGGTTGGCCTTGGCCTCTTCCACCACCTCTTCCGGGGCCGAGGCCACGAATTTAGGGTTGTTGAGACGCCCGCGCAGACCGCCCAGTTCCTTGGCCAGTTTGCCCTTGGCTTTTTCCAGCCGTTCCTTTTCGGCGCCGATGTCGATGATGTCGGCCAGCGGCAGACCAAAGGACGCGCCGGGCGCGGCGATCGAGATCGTGCCCTTGGGCAGCGTATCGGCCTTGGTCAGGCTGTCGATCCGGGCCAGCCGTTTGATCAGCGCCTCGTTCCGCTCCCAGGCGGCCTGGCCGTGGGCGTCGATCTCGGTCACCAGCATCGGCACGTACAGGCCCGCCGGGACGCGCATCTGGGCGCGGGCCGAGCGGGTGTTCTCGATCACCGAGATCACCCAGTTCATCTCGCGATCCGCGTCGGCATCGACCAGATAGGCGGCGGCATAGCTGGGCCAGTCGGCATGCACCAGCATCTTGGGCCGCGCGCCGGTCAGGCCCCACAGCTCTTCGGTGATGAAGGGCATGATCGGGTGCAGCAGGACCAGGCACTGATCCAGAACCCAGCGCATGGTGGCGCGGGTCTCGGCCTGGGCCTCGGCATCGTCGCCCTGCAGCAGCGGTTTGGACAGTTCCACGTACCAGTCACAGACCTTGCCCCAGACAAAGGCATAAAGCGCATTGGCCGCGTCATTGAAGCGATAGCTCTCCAGCGCCGAGTCGACCTCTTCGCGCACGCGGGCGGTTTCGCCGATGATCCAGCGGTTTACGGCGGCCTTGGGCTGCAACTCGGCCACGTCCAGTTGCGGGACGGCGTCGGTAAAGACCTCGTTCATCTCGGCAAAGCGGACGGCGTTCCACAGCTTGGTGCCAAAGTTGCGATAGCCGGTGATGCGCTCGCGCGACAGTTTCAGCACGCCGCCGATGGCCGCCATCGACGCGTTGGTAAAGCGCAGCGCGTCGGCGCCGAACTCGTCCACGATTTCCAGCGGGTCGATGACGTTGCCGGTGGTCTTGGACATCTTCTTGCCCTTCTCGTCGCGGACGAGCTGGTGCAGATAGACGGTGTGGAACGGAATTTCGTTCACCACGGCCAGCTGCATCATCATCATCCGGGCGACCCAGAAGAACAGGATGTCGAACCCGGTGATCAGGACATCGGTGGGGAAGTAGCGCTGCAACTCCTCGGTCTGTTCGGGCCAGCCCAGCGTGCCGATGGGCCACAGGCCGGACGAGAACCAGGTGTCCAGCACATCCGGGTCACGCCAGACCGGATAGACCAGCTTGGTCGGATCGCGGTCGATCGCGTATTGCGCCAGGCTTTCGGCGAACCGGTGGATCGCCTCGTGCTTGTCGGCCACCTCGATCACCGTGGCGTGGCTGAGCGGGCTGGGAATGTCGGCATTGTCATCCAGGAATTTCCCGGTGACGTCCTCGAAGCTGGCGGCGCACTCCATGACCGCGCCCCGGTGCAGCATGCCGCCTTCGTTCAGCAGCCGGCCCAGTTCGACCAGGTCCAGCTCGCCGTCGTTTTCGTCATCCTTGAAATCCTCGGCCGACAGGTCCAGCCCGTACCAGACCGGAATCTGATGCCCCCACCACAGCTGGCGGCTGATGCACCAGGGTTCGATGTTCTCGAGCCAGTGGTAATAGGTCTTTTCGCCCGATTCAGGGATGATCTTGACCCGGCCGTCGCGCACCGCGTCCAGCGCGGGCCCCACGATCTTTGACGTCTCGACGAACCACTGGTCGGTCAGCATCGGTTCGATCACCACCTTCGAGCGGTCGCCGAAGGGCTGCATAATCGGTTTGCTCTCGACCAGCGGCACCAGCGCGTCGGCGCCTTCGGCATCGGGTTTCAGCGCGGTCGATCCGAGTCGCGGATCATCCGCACGGGTCATCACGGCCAGACCTTCGGCGGTGATCTCTTCGACCACCTTGGCGCGCGCCTCGAACCGGTCCAGGCCACGCAGATGGTCGGGCACCAGGTTGATCGCGTCGATCTCGTTCTCGGTGAATTCGCGCCCGCGGGCATATTCCTGGGCCTTGGCGGCTTCGTCCGCATAGGGCGCGCCGTCGGCCCGCATGTGGCCGCGCGTGTCCATCAGGCGGTACATCGGGATCTTGCCGCGCTTGGCCACCTGATAGTCGTTGAAATCATGCGCGCCGGTGATCTTCACCGCGCCAGAGCCGAAATTCGGGTCGGGGTATTCGTCGGTGATGATCGGGATCTGGCGGCGGTGCTCTTTCGGGCCCACCGGGATTTCGCACAGCTTGCCGACGATCGGCGCATAGCGTTCGTCCGACGGGTGCACCGCAACCGCGCCGTCGCCCAGCATGGTCTCGGGGCGGGTCGTGGCGATCGAGATGTAGTCGCGCTCTTCCTCGAGCACGATGTTCCCGTCCTCGTCCTTTTCGACGTAGGTATAGGTCTCGCCCCCGGCCAGCGGGTACTTGAAGTGCCACATGTGGCCGGCGACCTCGATATTCTCGACCTCGAGGTCCGAGATCGCGGTCTCGAAATGCGGGTCCCAGTTGACCAGCCGCTTGCCGCGGTAGATCAGGCCCTTGTCGTACATGTCGACAAAGACCTTGATGACCGCGTCATGGAAATTGGGGCTGTTTTCGTGGCCCGTGCGCGGGTCGCCGGCCGCGCCGGCCATGGTGAAGGCGTTGCGCGACCAGTCGCACGAAGAGCCGAGGCGTTTCAGCTGCTCGATGATGGTGCCGCCGTATTCGCCCTTCCACTCCCAGACTTTCTCAAGGAACTTCTCACGGCCCAGTTCGTTCCGGCTGGGTTGTTGCGTGGCGGCGAGCATCTTCTCGACCTGCATCTGCGTGGCGATGCCGGCGTGGTCCTGGCCGGGCTGCCACAGCGTGTCGAACCCGCGCATCCGGTGCCAGCGGATCAGGATGTCCTGCAGGGTGTTGTTGAACGCATGGCCCACATGCAGCGCACCGGTCACGTTCGGCGGCGGGATCATGATGCAAAAGCTTTCGTCGCGCGACTTGTTCGCGCCTGCCTTAAAGGCTCCGGCCTGTTCCCAGGCCTTGTAGATCCGGGCCTCGGCCTCGGCCGCGTTGAATGTCTTGTCCATCGCCATCGGGTGCGTCCTGCGTCATCGATCTTGGGTCAGCGCCTGCAATAGCGAATGGTGGAGGGAAGGGAAAGGGCCAAGCACCTCGCGCACTGGACATCCGCCGCATCAAGGCTAGGGTCGCGGTCTGAGGCAGTGAAAGGGGCGCGTCATGGAAAAGTTCGGCAAGAGCCAACCGGTCACCCGGACCGAGGATCAGCGGTTCCTGACCGGGCAGGGGCGCTACATGGACGATACGGTGCCACCCGGCGCGCTGCACGCGGTGTTCTTTCGCAGCCCGGTGGCGCATGGCGACATCACCGGGCTGGACCTCGACGCCGCCCGCGCCGCGCCCGGCGTGCGGCTGGTGCTGACCATCGATGACTTGATCGCCGCCGGAATCGACCCGGTGCTGAGCGCCACGATCCTTGTCAACCGCGACGGCAGCCGTGCCGCCAATCCCCCGCGCCACATGCTGGCCCGCGACCGGGTGCGCTTCGTCGGCGAGCCGGTGGCGATGGTCGTGGCTGATACGCCCGCACAGGCCCGCGACGCCGCCGAGCTGATCTGGATGGATACCGCCGACCGCCCCGCCAAGCTGGACCTTGCGCCGGGCGGTGAGCCGCTGCACCCCGAGGCCCCCGACAACCGCGCCTTTGACTGGGCGGTGGGCGACGAGGCCGCGACCCAGGCCGCCTTTGACGCCGCCGCCCATGTCGTGTCGCTGCAGGTGGCCGACAACCGGGTGATCGTGAACTCGATCGAGCCGCGCGGCTGCAATGCGGTCTGGTCCGACGGGCGGCTGCATTTCAGCTATGGCGGGCAGGGTGTCTGGGGGATGAAGGCGCAGCTGGCCGACAAGCTGCGGCTGGACCCTCAGGCGGTCCATGTCACCACGCCAGACGTCGGCGGCGGGTTCGGCATGAAGGCGATGCCGTATCCCGAGTATTTCTCGGTCGCGGTGGCGGCGATGCAACTGGGCCAGCCCGTGCACTGGATGTCGGACCGGACCGAGGCGATGTTGTCCGACCACCACGGGCGCGACCTGACCTCGCTGGCCGAGCTGGCCTTTGACGAGGATCTTCGCATCACCGCCTACCGGGTCCACAGCCGCTGCAACCTGGGCGCCTGCAACAGCCATTTCGGTCAGGCGATCCAGACCAACCTGTTCAAATGCGTGCTGCCCGGCGTCTATGACGTGCAGAAAACCTATCTGCGGGTCGAGGGGTTTTATACCAACACCACTCAGGTCGATGCCTATCGCGGTGCCGGCCGACCCGAGGCGATCTATGTGCTGGAACGCGCGATGGACCGCGCCGCGCGGGAACTGGGCGTCGACCCGTGGGAACTGCGCCGCCGTAACTTCATCCGGCCCGAGGCTTTTCCCTATGTCTCGGCCACCGGTGAAACCTATGATGTGGGCGATTTCGGATTGGTTCTGTCCCGCGCCGCCGAACAGACCGCCGGTTTCGCCGCGCGCAAGGCCGCCGACGCCGAACGTGGTCTGATCCGGGGGCAGGGGCTTTGTTACTATATCGAAAGCATTCTGGGTGACCCTTCCGAAGGCGCAAAAGTCGAATTTTGTCAGGACGGAACAGTGAACCTGTATGTCGGGACGCAATCGAACGGGCAGGGCCATGAGACGGTCTATGCCCAGTTCCTGTCGGATCAGACGGGGATTCCGGCCGACCGGATCCGGGTCGTGCAAGGTGACAGCGACCGCATGGCGCAGGGCGGCGGCACCGGCGGGTCGCGCTCGGTCACGGTGCAAAGCGCGGCGACGCTGGTCACGATTGACCAGATGATCGCCGCATTCACGCCCTATCTGGCGGATAAAATGGGGGTCGAGGAAAGTGATGTGACCTTCGACCATGAAACCTTTCGCGCGCCGGGGTCGAACCTGACGCCGACGCTGATCGAAGCGGCCGAGATGGCCTGCGCTGACGGCCGCACCGACCTGCTGCAGCACGAGGCCCGCACGCGGCTCGAGGCGCGCAGCTATCCTAACGGCGCCCATGTTGCCGAGATCGTGATCGACCCGGAAACCGGCACGACGACGGTCGACCGCTATACGGTCGTCGATGATTTCGGCAATCTCATCAACCCCATGCTGGCCGAAGGGCAGGTGCACGGAGGGGTGGCCCAGGGCATCGGCCAGGCGCTGTGCGAGCACGTGGTGCATGATGGTGAGGGGCAGTTGCTCACGGCAACGTTCATGGATTACGCCTTGCCGCGCGCCGCTGACATACCCATGATTAGGTTTACCTCGGCGCCGGTTCCGTCAACGGCCAACCCCATGGGAATGAAAGGATGCGGCGAGGCAGGCACCGTTGGCGCATTGGCCGCGGTTGCAAATGCGGTGCAGGATGCGCTCTGGGAGCATGGGGTGCGGCAGGCAGACATGCCGTTCACTCCGGTCAAGGTTTGGGAATTGTTGTCGAATGGTACTGTCGCGGTTCGGTAAGAAGATACTTGGATGGCTCGGCCGCCCCCTGCGGTCCGAGCATTCCGCCGAAACGCGCCACCGCGAACCCATCAGTCATGTCATCATCCTGGACGGAACGATGTCTACCCTGGAGCCCGGCTTCGAGACCCATGCCGGCCAGACCTTTCGGCTGTGCTGTGAAATGGGCAATCAGGTCTCGGTCTTCTATGAAGCGGGCGTGCAATGGGAGAGCTGGAAATCCACGCTGGACGTGATGATGGGGCGGGGGATCAATCGCCAGATCCGCAGGGCTTACGGCTATCTTGCCTCGCGGTACAAGACCGGCGATCGGATCTACTTCATCGGCTATTCCCGCGGCGCCTATGGTGTGCGCAGCCTTGCCGGCGTCATCGATATGATCGGGCTGCTGCAGGCCGAGCATGCGACCGAGCGCAACATCAAGCAGGCCTACCGGCATTATGAGTGCAACCCGGGCGGGCAGGCCGCGCAGGACTTTCGCCGGAATTTCTGCCACGACGGCGTCGAAATTGAGATGATCGGCGTCTGGGACACGGTCAAGGCATTGGGACTGCGCCTGCCGCTGCTGTGGCGCATGGCCGAAGAGCGGCATTCATTTCACAACCACCACCTCGGGCCGTCCACCCGGCACGGGTATCATGCGCTGGCGTTGGATGAAACGCGAGAGGTCTTCACGCCAGTTCTTTGGGGGACCGCGCCGGATTTCCGCGGCCACTGCGAACAGGTCTGGTTCCGCGGCACGCATGGTGACGTCGGGGGGCAACTCAGCGGGTTCGAGCCCGCGCGTCCGCTGGCCAACATTTCGTTGGTGTGGATACTCGACAAGGCCGAGTTGCATGGTCTGCCGCTGCCAGAAGATTGGCGCACCCGCTTTCCCACTGATCCGCATGCACCGTCGGTCGGGACGTGGCGGGGGTGGGGCAAGATCTTCCTGCTGCGCAAGCATCGCACCGTAGGTCAGGACCCGTCCGAACGCCTGCATGTCTCGGTTTCGCCCGACGAACTGCCCAAATGGGTGCACCTGCCGGCAGGACCACATTCGCACCCGGCGCAGTAACGGTCAGTCAAACGTCGCCGGGCTGGATGACTTGCCGTTCGCTTGAAACGCATCGTGGATGTCTTTTTCCAGATTGCGTGTCAGGGACAGGTCCGGCAACGCATCCGGGGCGAAAAACGCCGCTTCGCTGGTTTCGGGGCCCGGTATCGGGGTGGCGGCATCGAAAGGGCTACACAGGAAGAACAGTTTGTAGAAATCCCGTGGATCTGCCGGGTAGGGATGCCGTGCCTTGTGGCGTACGGCATAGAGTGTCTGCGCCGTGACACGCAGACCGGCTTCTTCCAAGACTTCGCGTTCGATGTTCTCCGACGGAGAGCTGCCGATATCGGCAAAACCGCCAGGCATCGCCCACAACCCGTCGCTGCGTTCCCGTACCAGCAGGATACCGCCTTTGCGAATTACGGCGGCGCGGATGTCGATGCTGGGTGTTGAGTATCCGCCCGAGTGGGCAGGCATCGCCATTTCGATCTGTGACAAAGGCACCCGACCCAGGTCGGCCAGCATCGCGTGGGCCATTCCGGCGATCTCGTCATAACGTTCGCGGTCGAACGGATCGGTGGTGAAATGCTGGCCGGTTTCGGCCAGCGCTAAAAGCCGTTTGGCCCGGGCCAGCCAGGTATCCTCCATCGCTGTCGGATCCTGGCGCATGGGCCTCAGCGCCGCCGGTCGCGGCGCGAGCTCATGGGTTGGAAGGCGACGCCCACATGTGCCTCGCAATAGGGTTTGCCCGGCTCGGCCGGCAGACCGCAGAACCAGAAATCATCCGTGGCCGGATCGCCCACGGGCCATTTGCAGGTCTTTTCGGTCAGTTCCATCAGGGTCAGCTTCTTGGCCTTCTTCTCGACCTCGTTGACCTTGGCCAGTGCCTCGGGGCTGATTTCATTGGCCGAAGGCTGCGGCGGCAGCGGCTGGCCGGCCGGAATGATCTGGCGGCGCGGCGGCGTGGCCGGCTTTGCCTCGGCGGCCGGCGCGGCTGCTGCAGGGCGGGCCGGTTCGGTCTTGGGGGCGGGTTTGGGCTTGGCCTCGGCCTTGGGTGCGGGGGCCGGTTTTTCCTTGGGCTCGGCCTTGGCCGGTGCGGCGCCGGCGGTCCGGTTCGACAGGCCCAGGCGATGGACCTTGCCGATCACCGCATTGCGGGTGACCCCGCCCAGTTCCTTGGCGATCTGGCTGGCCGACTGGCCTTCGCCCCACATTTTCTTGAGCAGTTCAACGCGCTCGTCTGTCCAGGACATGGGTAGCCTTTCAAAAGCGGGAAAGCGGCCTCGGTCACGGGCCGCCTTCGGAATTCGTCTCAGCGCCCTATTCTAATCACTGCGGGCCGAGTTACAAGCGGTCATCGAATCAGATTGGGGGCAGGAATGCAGAATCTCGCGGATCAGGACATGCGCCGTTTCGGAGCGGTCAACTGGATGGGGTTGTGGACACTGGCCCAGCGCGAAACCCTGCGCTTCCTGGCGGTCTGGACGCAGACCCTGCTGGCGCCTCTGGTCACAGCGGGGCTGTTCCTGCTGATCTTCAACATTGCCGTCGGCCCGGGGCGACCGGATGTCATGGGCGTGCCCTTCCTGACATTCCTGGCGCCCGGGATCATGATGATGACGGTGATTCAGAACGCCTTCGCCAACACTTCGTCCTCGATGGTGATCTCGAAAGTGCAGGGCAACATCGTCGATACCCTGATGCCGCCGCTGTCCCCGCTCGAGATTTTGCTGGGCTATCTGGCGGGCGGCATCGCACGGGGTGTGCTGATCGCGTTGATGCTGGCCGCTGCGCTGGCGCTTGGCTTGGGGCTGATGCCGCAGCATCCCGCGCTGGCCTTGGTTTTCGTCATTCTTGGGGGTGCGTTCATGGGCGCGCTGGGCCTACTGGCAGGGGTCTTCGCCAACAAGTTCGATCAGATGGCCGCCATCACCAACTTCATCGTTACTCCGTTGGCGTTTCTGTCTGGCACCTTCTACTCGGTCGACGCGTTGCCGCCGTTGCTGAACAGGATCAGCCACGTGAACCCCGTTTTCTACCTGATCGACGGATTGCGATATGGCATGATCGGAGTGTCGGACAGCAACCCGATGTTGGGGATGGCCGTCTGTTTGCTGTCGACCCTGCTGATCTGCGCCGTCATCTGGCAAATGCTGCGGACCGGTTACCGTTTGAAGGCCTAGGCAGCTTCGGACAACGAACCGGGCTGTAGCGGCACGCGGGGGCGTCCCAGCCGCGGATGCAGTCGCGCGGCCACGGACCAGGCGCCCAGCAGTGCAAACCCACCTGCCGCAAAAACACCAGCCACCGGTGTCGCCAGCAACACCAAGGCGGCAACGCCCGGTGTCAGAATTCCCGAAACGTCGCGATAGCTGGAATAGATTGCGGACATCTCTGTCCGCTCGGACGGCTTCACCGCCATCAGGAATGGCAGACCGGCACAAATGTCCAGCACGATCAACCAGATTGACCCCATGACCAGTGCGACGACCGATGCCACCGGCCAGCCCGAGAGAAATGCAGCCAACAGAAAACATGTGGCGCAGGCGGCAAAGCCCGTTCGCACGGCGCTGCGCAGAGACCGGCTCTGGACCCAGCGCAGAATCAGGGGGGCAGCAAACAGCATGGCGTTCGTGGCTGACAAAAGCGTGCCGCCCAATTGCTCACCCAACCCGTTTTCGATGGCGAAAATCGGAAGGTAGACCACATAGATCCACCAGCCACAGGACCGGATCATGGCAAACAGATACCCGGCCACCAGCCGTGGTTGGGCAAAGAACCGTGGTAGAAAAGACAGCGGATTTTTCGTTGCCCTCCTGGCCTTGGTAATCAGTTTGCCGTTCCCCAGGCGCATGGCCCAGAACATGATCAGCATACCAATGGCGGCGGCCGCGCTGATGACGAAAGGGGCCGGCGCCCATAATTCCATCAACATCACACCTGCCATCGGCCCCGCTGTCCAACCCAGCGCGCTGTAGAACATCCGGCTTGTTTCGCAGCGGCCGAGCTCGATCTTGCTGATGTAGTCCAAAACGTAGGCGTTGAAGCAGATGAAAGTAACCACCGCGGCCACGGTGTTCAGCGCAAGTGCCCCGATCACGGCCTCGGGGCTGCCGTCGATGGCCAGCAGAGCGCCGGTGATGAACATAACGCAGCCGGCTGTGTAGGCCCATCGTCGCGGGACATAACGGATCAGGAACGGCACCATCAGTCCGGCCAGTAACGAAACGAGGCCTACCAGAAAGTAAACGAGCGAGACGGACCCGGCGTCGCCCATGGCCCGGTACATCACCAAGGGGAATACGGAAATCAGGATGCCGCGAACCACGGCCTCGAACCCGGCAAGTAGGCCGAACTTGCGAACGGAGGGCGCGGGCGCATGACGGACCCATTCCGGGATTCGGCGTTCGTGCATCGGGCAATCTCTCTAACCAACCGCATTCAGGGTGCGTCATGCGGTGTCGGTTTCATGAGAGTTTGCGACATCGGGGTCGCCTGCGGACAAGGCCGTAGAAAAAATTCTAGCGGCGTCTGGCTCGGGCCTCGCGCCAGACAAGGATCAGCGCTCCGGTCAAAATGACCCCTGAGCCCAGCAAACTGACCCAATCCGGAACGACCCGGAACACCGCAAAGTCATAAAGCGCGGCGAATATCAGCGTTGCATAGCTGATCGGCGCTACGAACGAGGCATCTGCCCGGGCCATTCCATTGACGAAGCAGGCCTGCGCGCAAGCCATCAGAAAACCAATGCCGGCCAAAGCCGCCCACTGAGCGGGCGATGGTGGCTGCCAGACGGTTGCGACCGCGATGCTGGCAATCGTCAAGCCCATGGCATTGTTGATGAGCAGGATCTGGATGGGGCTCTCGCGGCCAGACAGCTTTTTGATGAAGATCAGTTCCATCCCGATCACTGCCGCCGCCGCCAAGGCCAGCAGAGCCGCGGGTTGAAAGCTGTCGGGGGTCGGGCGCAGCAGGATGATGGCCCCCGTCAAAGCCACCGCCGCCGCCAACCAGCGCCAAGGCCCCACGGTCTCTTTCAGCAGAGGAATGGCCAGAACCATCGCGAAAACAGGGTTCAGAAACGATATCGCCGTGGCATCGGCTATGGGGATATAGGCGACCGACGCGAACATCAGAGTAATGCCAGTCCACCCGAAGCTGGTGCGTCCGACATGCAGGCCCCAGTGGGGACGCCGTAGTTGGGGACGCAGAACGCCAACCGCTGCCACGATGACCACAAATGCGAACAGGAACCGGCCATGGCTGATCTGCATCGGGTGCAGGGGCGGGCCCAGTGTCTCGGTGCCCAGAGCTTTGGCCAGCAATGTCGTGCCCGCGATGAAAGCGCTGGCGCAGAAGATAAGTACGGCTGCCAGGGCAGGGTTGTGGGCTTGTGGTGAGAACATGGGCCATCGGTGCGCCAGCGTAAGAGAAATGACAAGCCCGAATTGCAAGGCGCCCGACCCGCGCCTGCAAAAAATCCATGGGCGGATACATTTTGCCTTTCCACACTGGGTTGGCCCCGCTATACGGGCACCCATGATCAAACTCGCGCATATCCTGCCGCTCCGACGCCGACGCATCACCGCGTAACCGGCCCGTTTGATCCTGCGCGCGCGACCCAAATCCGCGCATCTCTCACCAAATCTGTTGACGAACCCGGTCTCAGTGTTTCAGTCACTGGGTTCAAGTTTTCCAAAAAGGATGATCCGATGATCCCGTCCGTTCTGCCGACCTACAATCGTGCTCCGCTGACCTTCGTTAAGGGCGAAGGCGCCTGGCTGACCGAGGCGGACGGCCGACGTTTCCTTGATCTAGGCGCGGGGATTGCGGTGAATGCGCTGGGCCATGCCCACCCGGCACTGGTCGGGGCCTTGACTGAACAGGCGCACGCGCTGTGGCACGTGTCGAACCTGTACCAGATCCCGCAGCAGCAGGCGCTGGCCGACAAGCTGGTGGATCTGACCTTTGCCGACACGGTGTTCTTCACCAATTCGGGCACCGAGTCCTGCGAATTGGCGGTCAAGATGGCCCGCAAATACTTCTACGATCAGGGGCAACCCGAGCGGGTGGAGATCATCACGTTTGATGGGTCTTTCCATGGGCGTTCTTCAGCGGGCATCGCCGCTGCCGGGTCCGAGAAAATGACCAAGGGGTTCGGCCCGCTTCTGCCGGGGTTCGTGCATGTCGCCTTCGGCGATCTGGACGGTGTGACCAACGCGATCAGCGACAAGACCGCCGCGATCATGATCGAGCCGATCCAGGGCGAGGGCGGCATCCGCCCCGTCCCCGATGTCGAACTCAAGGCCCTGCGCCAGATCTGCGACGACAACGGCCTGCTGCTGATCCTCGACGAGGTGCAGTGCGGCGTCGGCCGGACCGGGAAACTCTTTGCCCATGAATGGGCGGGCATCACGCCCGACATCATGATGGCGGCCAAGGGTATCGGTGGCGGCTTCCCGTTAGGTGCGGTGCTGGCTACCGAAGCGGCCGCCAGCGGCATGACCGCGGGCACCCATGGGTCGACCTATGGCGGAAACCCGCTGGGCTGCGCTGTGGGCTGCGCGGTTCTGGACCACGTGGCAACCCCGGCCTTCCTGGACGGCGTCAACCGAAAGGCGGGTCTGCTACGCCAAAAGCTCGAGGGCCTAGTCGCCGATCACCCCGACGTGTTCGAAGAGGTCCGGGGATCCGGCCTGATGCTGGGCCTGAAATGCAAAGCGCCCAACACCGATGTTGTCGCGGCCGGTTATGACAACGAAGTCATCACCGTGCCCGCGGCCGACAACGTGATCCGCCTGCTGCCGCCGCTGACCCTGACCGAGGATGACATTGCCCAGGCCCAGATACGCCTCGAGAAAGCCGCCCGGCAGGTTCAAGGCCAACTCGCCTCGGCCTGACGCACCCTATTCCCGAATGCGCCGGGGGCGACGCCCCCCGGCAACCGACAGTGAAAAAGCGAACCGACATGAACCACTTCCTTGATATCCACAAAACCGACGCCGCCGCGCTGCGGTCGATGATCGACCAGGCCGGTGCCATGAAACAGGCCCGGTTGGGCCGCCCAAAGGCCGCACCCGACGACGAACAGCCACTTGCCGGCCGCATGGTGGCGCTGATCTTCGAAAAGCCCTCGACCCGGACCCGCGTTTCGTTCGACGTGGGCGTGCGCCAGATGGGCGGTCAGACCATGGTGCTGTCGGGCAAGGACATGCAACTGGGCCATGGCGAGACCATCGCCGACACCGCCCGTGTTCTGTCGCGCTATGTCGACATGATCATGATCCGCACCTTCGACGAAACCATCCTGACCGAGATGGCCGAATACTCGGACGTGCCGGTGATCAACGGCCTGACCGACCGCACCCATCCCTGCCAGATCATGGCCGACGTGCTGACCTATGAAGAACACCGCGGCCCCATCGCCGGGAAAAAGGTGGTTTGGACGGGTGACGGCAACAATGTCTGCGCCTCGTTCCTGCACGCGGCGGGCCAGTTCGGGTTTGACCTGACCTTTACCGGCCCGGCCCAGTTCGACCCCGAGGAAGAGTTCATGGGCTTCGCCCGCCAGAAGGGCTCGAAGATCGTGATCGAGCGTGATCCGTACAAGGCCGTCGAAGGCGCCGATCTGGTTGTGGCCGACACCTGGGTTTCAATGCACGATTCCCAATCCGCGAAGGAACGTCGGCACAACCTGCTGCGGCCCTATCAGGTCAACGCAGAACTCATGTCCCATGCCAAGCCCGACGCCCTGTTCATGCACTGCCTGCCCGCCCACCGCGAAGAGGAAGCGACCTCCGAGGTGATGGACGGGCCGAACTCGGTGATCTTTGACGAGGCCGAAAACCGCCTGCACGCGCAGAAGGCGGTGATGCGCTGGTGTTTGGGCGTCTGAAGCCCCCTCAGAAATCCAACGGGAGCCTCTGGTTCTCTTTCAATCCCGGAGGCTCTCATGCCGCACGTCGTCTTGGAATTTTCAGCCGGACTTGAGCAATCGCATGATTTTCAAGCCATATGCGAAGAACTCTATACGGTCCTCGCCGCGCATCAGGAGTTTGACGCACCAACGCTGAAAATTCGCGCGATGCCGATCCCGTATTCCTTCATCGGGACCGAGCCGCAGACCTTCATCCATGCCTCTCTGTTGCTGATGCAGGGACGGGATGAACAGACACGAGCCGAATTGAACGCGATCATTCTGGATGTTTTGACCGCCGCTGCGCCGACGGTGGGCAGCATCACGGTGCGGGATGTAGAGATGAACCGCGCCACCTACGCCAAGCGCCTGGCGACCTGACGTGCGCCCGTCGCTTAACCCCGCGGTTTCACGTCCCAGACCTGCAATCTGATCAACGCTCGGACGCAGGCGAATAATACAAGCCCGCACAATGTGGCCTTGGTGACGGTTTCCATTGCGCCCTCGATCAGCAGGGCATGAACGACCGTGCCTAGGATGGTCACAAGCGCAAGACTGGCATGGGCCAACCGCCAAAGGCGGAACCGCCATCCCAGCCGGCTGCGCAACGCGGCCAACACAACGGCGGCGAACGCTGCCCACATGGCCGCCACGCCCCAAGCCGAGAACGGGGTGGGGGACCGGAACAGCAGGGCATCCACCACGTCCGGGGGGCTGGTGATCCACAACCCGCCCACATGCAGGGCAATCATGGCGATCAGGGCGATGCCGACCCAGCGGTGCACCATTCGGCTGTTCATCGCGGTCAGCCCCGGCAACATGCGCGCAGCCAGCAGCGGCTGCACCAGAAGCAATCCCAACCCGATGACCCCGGCAAAGCCCGCAGCGATATAGATCGAGCTGCGCCAGGCCAGATACGGGCTGAACCCCGCCACCACCACAGGCACCGCCACGGCAGCGATCAGCGCCAGCCAGACAGCAAGGACGCCCGTGCGCGGCACGTGGTTCAGACCGGTTGCAGAACGAAATGCGCGGCGAGAGTCTTGTCGCGCGCACTGGACATGATCGGGCGCAGGAAGACGGTCTCGAATTCGCCGCTGTCATAGGCCAGATGTCCATGCGGCTGACCAAAGGCCGGCACGATCTGCGGCATCTCCAGCCGGAATTCTCCGTTCGCATCGGTCAGGGTGGCACCGTGGCTTTGCGGGTCGCGCTCGTGGCCTTCTGTGGTATGCGCCCAGACCTGGATGCGCTGACCGGGCAGGGGCGCGCCGTCGCCGGCCCGCCGTACTGTGCCGGTCATCCAGAAACCGCCGCCGCCGATCCGGTCGACGATTGGCGCGCCCGGGCGGTAGTTGTTCGATCCGCCCCGCATCGACGGGGTCGGCGCCAACCCACTGGCCCGCGCAGGCAGGATCAGCCCGCTGCCGGCCGTGGCAACCAAAGCCGTGCCGGCAACTAGCATGGTTCTTCGGTTCAGTGAATCTCCGGGCATCGAAACCTCTCCTGTGCTGACCCGGCAGCTGTTCCAACCGCCACAGTGGAAGAATAGCACGATCACGACTCATTCCGAGCGTTCCGGGCAAAATCCGGTCGACCTGCAGACAAAAGCGCGTGGAATGGACCGAGACGGCAATAATCTTTGACGCCTGCGCCATTCGGGTGCGATCCTTTTCCTTGCGTCACCAAGGGGGAAGCCGATGACAGATGCCAACCTGCTGACCAAGGATGAAATCACCGCCTTCCGCCGCGATGGCGCGGTGGTGCTGCGCCAGAAATTCAGCGCGGACTGGCTGGAGTTGCTGCGCGCGGGCATCGACGCCGATCTGCAGACCCCGACCGAGAACTTCACCCGCCACACCAAGGACCCGGATGCGCCCGCCTATCTCGAGGATTACTGGGCCTGGAGCAAGATCCCCCAGTTCGAGAAATTCGTCCGCAACTCGCCCTGTGCGTCAATCGCGTCCGAGTTGCTGGGCGCCGTGCCGATTAATCTGGTGATGGACAACTGGTTCCTGCGCGAGGCCGGATCGACCTCGCGCCCGCCATTCCATCAGGACCTGTCCTATTTCGATTTCGAAGGCTCGATGTGCGTGCTATGGCTACCGCTTGAACCGGTCAGCAAGGACAACGGGATCGCCTTCGTGCGCGGCTCGCACCTGTGGGACAAGCTGTTCATGCGGGTGCGTTTCGCCGACGGGCACCCCAGCTATGAACCCACGCAGGTTGCAGGCCGCACCTATCACCCGCCGCCGGACGTGAACGCCGACCCCGGCGCCTATGACCTGCTGCAATGGGACATGGAGTTGGGCGATTGCATCTATTTTGACATGCGCACGCTGCACGGGGGGCTGTCCTCGGTCACGCCCACGGAAACCGTGCGCCGTTTCACCCTGCGCATGACCGGGCCCGACGGGGTGATCCGGTATCGCGGCGATTGGGCCAAGGAGGAGCGGGCGCAATTTGAAGCCGCCGGCTATGCCGAGGGCGACCGGATCGCCGGCCCGTTTTTCCCGCAGCTCTGGCCCCGCGCACAGGACTGATCCGGGGCGCAGCCTGTCTGTGCGCAGATGCACTTTGTCCGCTGGTATTTTGCGCTAGATTGACAAGCATGAACATCCCGCCGCACCGGATTGGAGGCCGACATGAGCTGGAACCCCACCCACAGCCCCGAATGCGTCAGCGAGGGTTCGGCGCTGGAAACCCTGATCATCCCGCGCGCCCGCGATCTGGGCGGGTTCGAGGTGCGCCGCGCGCTGCCCTCGGTCAAGCGCCAGTTGGTGGGGCCCTTCATCTTCTTCGACCAGATGGGACCGGCCGAGTTCATCACCGATGGCGGCATCGACGTACGCCCGCATCCGCATATCGGGCTGGGCACGGTCACCTACCTGTACCAGGGCGAATTTGAGCATCGCGACAGCCTCGGAACCCATCAGATGATCTATCCCGGCGAGGTCAACTGGATGGTCGCGGGCCGTGGCGTTACCCATTCTGAGCGCACCAGCGCCGAAACCCGTGCCAAACGGCACAGCCTGTTCGGCATCCAGACCTGGATCGCGCTGCCCGAAGCGCACGAAGACATGGCCCCCGATTTCGAACATCACAAGCAGGCCGCGTTGCCGCATATTCAGGATGCCGGTGTCAGCGCGCGGCTGATACTTGGCTCGGCCTATGGGGAAACCAGCCCGGTCACGATGCTGTCGGAAACCTTCTATCTGGACGTGCAGCTGGACCCCGGCGCTGCCTTTCCGCTGCCCGACGATCACGAGGATCGGGGCGTCTACGTCACCCAGGGCTCGGTCGAGATCGCGGGTGACCGGTTCGACGAAGGCCGCATGATGGTCTTCCGCCCGGGTGATCGGCTGTCGGTGACGGCCGGGCCGGCGGGGGCGCGGCTGATGCTGCTGGGCGGGGCCACGATGAATGAGGATCGGTATATCTGGTGGAACTTCGTCTCGTCTTCGAAGGACAAGATCGAAACGGCGATCCGCGAATGGAAATCCGCCGATTGGGCCAACGGCGCCTTCCACCTGCCGCCAGGGGACGAAGACGAGTTCATTCCGATCACCCCGGAACTGGAACGCACCAAACCCCGGCGCGCGCGCTGAACGTCACGTCAGCGCTCGCCCGGCTTGCCTGCCCGAGGGATCCCGGCGATCCTTGGCGGCAAACGGGAAGGGGACGGCATGAAACTTGTGATCGCGGGCGCGGGCAGCATCGGATGCTATTGCGGGGGCCTGCTGGCCGATGCCGGGCATGACGTTACGCTGCTGGGCCGGGCGCGGGTGCTGGATCCGATCCGGCAGAATGGGCTGACCGCGACCGACTATTCGGGCCTGCGCAAAACGATCCCCGCCGACCGTCTGACCCTGTCCGATGACCCTGCCTGCCTGTCCGACGCCGATCTGGTTCTGGTCACGGTGAAAACCGGCGCCACCGCCGAGATGGCCCGCCTGATCGCCGCGCACGCCCCGGCCGCGGCCCCGGTCATTTCGTGGCAGAACGGGATGGAAAACGCCCGCACCCTGCGCACCGCGCTGCCCGGGCGGGACGTGCGCGCCGGGATGGTGCCGTTCAACGTGGTGCCTGCCGGTCCGGCCACCTGGCATCGCGCGACATCCGGCGACATCGTGATCCAGTCCGGCCCCGGCGCGCTGGCCCGCCGCCTGTCCTCGCCCGATCTGCCCGTCACCGAAACCGATGGGATCGAGGCGGTGCAATGGGGCAAGCTGGTCATCAACCTCAACAACGCGCTGAACGCGCTGTCGGGCCTGACCCTGCGCGACCAGCTTTTGAACCGCGACTGGCGCCGTCTGATGGCCGATCAAATGGCCGAGGCGCTGGCGGTTTTGGCGGATTCCGGGCGCCCCGTAGCCTCGACCACGCCGCTGCCGGTCTGGATGACGCCGCATATCCTGCGCCTGCCCACGCCGCTGTTTTCGCGCATCGCGGCGCGGATGCTGACGATCGACCCCGCCGCGCGCACCTCGATGGCCTATGATCTGGATGCCGGTCGCCCAACCGAAATCGACAGCCTGCAGGGCGAGATCATCCGGCTGGGCCGCGAAACCGGCACACCGACCCCGATCTGCGACCGGGTGGCCAGGCTGATCACGCAGGGCGAGACCGGTCCGCTGACCCCGGATCAGATCCGGGCAGGGCTGAGCGGTGCCGGCGGTTAGATCCGCAACAGCAGCTTTTTCAGCTCTGGTTCGTGGACGCGTTCAGACGCCTCTTGCGGCGAGACCCACTCGCGGGTGCGTTCCTGCATTTCGGGAAATTCGTCGGCCAGGTCGGTGACTCGCAGCCGGTAGACCGTGGTGCAGACCGGATCGATCGCGCCGCTTTTGCGGACCTTGCCGTAGCAGTAGCTGCCGACCGGCTCTGGATCGACCTCGGCGGTGCGCACGCCGGCCTCTTCCCAGGCCTCCTGCGCCGCCGCCTCGGCCCCGTTCAGTCCGTCAATCGGCCAGCCCTTGGGGATGATCCATCGCCCGGTGTCGCGGCTGGTAACCAGCAGCACCTGCGTATCGGGGCCATCGCCACGGGTACACAACGCCGCGAACTGCAAGAGGCGCGGACGCTGAAACAGGGGTTTCAGAACCCCCTCCCATAATTTGTGCAGCCATGTCATTGCGGGTGCCTGCCGTTTTTTGTTGTTCTGCCTTCCAGACGGCGAGAGATATCAATCTGACAGACGGTATTCAAGCACCCCTGCGTTTGGCCCGCAGGGTCGGGTCGGCCTGGGTCGGGTCCTCGGGCCAGGGGTGCTTGGGGTATTGCGCGCGCATGTCCTTGCGCACATCGGCATAGGACCCGGCCCAGAACCCCGGCAAGTCGCGGGTGATCTGGATCGGGTGTTGCGCAGGGGACAGAAGGGTGATCTTCAGCGGCTCGCCGCCCACCATCGGGTGCTGGGTGACCCCGAACATCTCCTGCAGGCGAACCGCGATCTCGGGCACCGCCTTGCCATAGTCGATCGGAACCTTGCGCCCCAGTGGCGTGACGAAGGCCGGGGGCGCGCGTCGGTCCAGTTCCTGCATCTGGTCCCAACTCAGCCGCGCCTGAAGGGCGGGCAGCAGGTCGAACCGCTTCCAATCCTCTGCACTGCGCACGCCGGTCAGCATCGGCAGCAGCCAGTCCTCAAGCGTGTCCATCAGCCCGTTTTCCGAGAAATCGGGCAGGTCGACGCCCGCCGCCCGCATCAGCTCGACCCGCGCGGCAAATCGCGCGGCCTTGCCGTCCAGCCGCAGGCCCAGATCGCGCACGCCGTCCAGCATCGCGTGGGCCACGGACTCGTCGGGCACGTCCTTCCAGATGCGGTCATCCAGCACCAGCACCCCGAACCGTTCCTGCCGCCGGGCCACCACCCGGCGGTCCCGTTTCGACCAGGCGCAGGTCTCGACCCATTCGATCTGGTCGGCGAACAGCGCGCTGATCTCGGCCTCTGAGATCTGCGCGGCCATGCGAAGCCGGGCCTCGCGCGGGTTGCCGTCCGTGTCGATGGCCACCAGATACGGCGCCGCGGCCAGCGGGTCGCCGGGGTCCATCACCACACCCTTGCCGCCCGACAGCACATAGCGCGGCGCGTCGCCCTTTCGCCGCTGTCCGACCCGGTCGGGATAGGCCAGCGCGGCCATCGCCGCCGGGCTCAGCGGGTCGCCTTCGGTCTTGATCTGGCCGCGTAGCCGTTTCGCCTCGGACCGGATCCGGTCCAGAACGCCAGGATTGGCGGGCCAGACCCGGTTGCGCTGATAGGCGCGCGGATCGCGCAGCGCCTCGAGCCGCAGCGACAGGTCCACCGGCGCGCCCTTCAACGGGTCGCGCTCGGCCATCAGGGCGGCAAGCGGGGCGGCCTGCGCGCCTGCCGTGACCAGCATGTGCCCCAGCCGCGGATGCAGCGGCAGACCAGCCAGTGCGCGGCCATGTTCGGTGATCCGGCCCTTGCCGTCCAGCGCGCCCAGCATCCGCAGCAGCGCGCGCGCCTCGGCCAGCGCCCCCTCGGGCGGGGGTGTCAGAAAGGCCAGATCCTGCGGCTCGGCCCCCCACAGCGCCAGTTCCAGCGCAAGGCCGGTCAGGTCGGCGGCCTCGATCTCGGCGGGCGGAAAGGCGGGCAGGGCGCCGTCCTCACCCTTTGACCACAGGCGATAGCACAACCCTTCGGCCACGCGGCCCGCGCGGCCCGCGCGTTGGGTCGCCTCGGCGCGGGTGACGCGCTCGGTCACCAGCCGCGACATGCCCGAGCCCGGATCGAACCGCGCGCGGCGGGCCTGGCCCATGTCCACCACCACCTGGATATCCGGAATGGTCAGCGAGGTCTCGGCGATCGAGGTGGCCAGCACCACCTTGCGCCCGGTCTCGGCCGGCGCAAGGGCGGCGCGCTGGGCGGCAAAGGGCAGGGCGCCGAACAAGGGCCGGATTGCGCAATCGCCGGGCAGCCGCCCGGCCAGCGCGGCCTCGGCGCGGCGGATCTCACCCTCGCCGGGCAGGAACACCAGAATGCCGCCGCCGGTGGCGCGGGTCTCGCGCTCGGCCTGACCCACCAGATCGACCAACGCGTCCAGCCGCCGCGCCTGCGGGCCCAGCGGGCGGTCCAGCCAGCGGGTCCGGACCGGGAAGCTGCGGCCCTCGGATGTCACCAGCGGCGCGTCCATCAACCGCGCCACCGGATCGGCATCCAGCGTGGCCGACATTGCCAGCAGGATCAGATCGTCGCGCAGCGCACCGGCGACCTCGAGGCACAGGGCCAGCCCCAGATCGGCGTTCAAAGAGCGTTCGTGGAATTCGTCGAAGATCACCGCCCCAACACCGGGCAGGTCGGGTTCGGATTGCAGCATCCGGGTCAGGATGCCTTCGGTCACCACCTCGATCCGGGTGGCTTTCGACACTTTCGCCTCGCCCCGCACGCGATAGCCGACGGTCTGGCCCGCGCGTTCGCTCAGTGTCTCGGCCATGCGTTCGGCGGCGGCGCGGGCGGCCAGCCGCCGCGGCTCCAGCATCACGATGCGTCCGTCGCACAAGCCGGCGTCGCGCATCGCGAGCGGCACGCGCGTGGTCTTGCCGGCGCCGGGCGGAGCCTGCAGCACGGCGCGGCCACGCGTGCGCAGCGCTGCGATCAGGTCGGGCAGGGCATCGTCGATCGGTAGGCGGGTCATGCCGCCTTATCGCCAAAGCCTCGGCCAAGGTCCAGAACGCCTGCGTCAAATCCCGCGACCGGCGGTACTGGACAAACCCGGCCCATCCCCGTCATCTAGGGCAGATTTCGACGAAGGACCCCACCCATGACCACAGCCGAGCTTGCCGACAGGATCCTCAAGGGCGACCGCCGGGCGCTGGCCCGCGCGATCACCCTTGTCGAAAGCACCCGCGCCGATCACCGCGCCCAGACGGCGCAACTGCTGGAGGCGCTGTCCGGCGCCGGGCGGCAGGCGCTACGCATCGGCCTGTCGGGAACGCCGGGGGTGGGCAAATCCACCTTCATCGAAAGTTTCGGCATGATGCTGATCGGGCAGGGGTTGCGGGTGGCGGTTCTGGCGGTCGATCCCAGCTCGGCCCGGTCGGGCGGCTCGATCCTGGGCGACAAGACCCGGATGGAACGTCTCAGCCGCGAGCCGAACGCCTTCATCCGCCCCTCGCCCAGCCAGAGCCATCTGGGCGGCGTCGCCCGCCGCACGCGCGAGGCCATCGCCCTGTGCGAGGCGGCCGGGTTCGACGTGGTGCTGATCGAAACGGTGGGCGTGGGTCAGTCGGAAACCGTGGTGTCGGAAATGTCCGACCTGTTCCTGCTGCTGCTGGCCCCGGCCGGCGGGGATGAATTGCAGGGCGTCAAGCGCGGCATCATGGAGATGGCCGACATGATCCTTGTGAACAAGGCCGACGGCGACCTGAAAGCCACCGCCACCCGAACCTGCGCCGACTATGCCGGGGCGCTGCGCCTGCTGCGCAAACGTCCGCAGGACCCCGAGGGCTTTCCAAAGGCGATGACCGTTTCAGCGGTCGAGGAGCACGGCCTGGACCAGGCCTGGGCCGAGATGCAGGCCCTGGCCGACTGGCGCAAACAGAACGGTCATTGGGACGCCAACCGCGCCGAACAGGCCCGCTACTGGTTCGACCAGGAAGTGCGTCATGCGCTGCTCGCCAAGCTGGAGACCCCGCTGGCCCGGTCCGAGATGGACCGGCTGGGCGCCGAGGTCGGGTCGGGGCGGCTCAGCCCCTCGGTGGCGGCCGAGCGGATGCTGAGGACTCTTGCATCCGGGTAACACCGTTGCCCGCGCGGACAGGAAAACTTGGCGCAACGCCGAGGAGTTCTGTAGCCTGAGTGCAGGTGAAATCCTTGGTTGTGGCGCCCAGCACATAGAAAAACCGGGGCGCAACTGGCTGGCCGTGACCAAGCGGAGAAACAGGACTCGCCTCTTATGCCCGATATCTTTGGGACAAACGGCGACGACGATATCGATGTCACCAATGACAACGGTACGCTGAATGGCACTCCTCAGGGTACGCCGATTGATGATATCCGCGCGCGCGGAGGCAACGACATCATCACTGTCACCAACAGTACCATCTCTGGCAGTGTCCGTGGAAATGCCGGGATCGATACGATCACGGTGAACGGCAGCACGATCGGCGGTCAGGTAAGGGCCGGATCAGATGACGACACGGTCACGCTGCAAGGCTCGGTCATTGGCAATATCCGTTTGGGCGGTGGAAATGATGTTCTGAACTTCCGCAGCACCAGCGTGTCCGGCGACGTGCGCGGTGGCAGTGGTACCGACACGCTGAACCTGCCTGCTGGAACCGTGGTCAACGGCAGCTCATTCGGGACATTTACCGTGTCTGCCGGCACCAGCTATTCGTTGACCAGCGGCAGTTTCACCCTGCCGTCGGGTATTACAGTCACCTATTCCGCATTTGAAAACGGATCCGGTGTTCCCTGCTTTACCGCTGGCACGAGCATTCTGACTGACCGCGGCCCGGTACAGGTGCAAGACCTGCGCACCGGTGACCTGATCTGTACGGCCGAGAGCGGCAACCAATCCATCCGCTGGATCGGTCGGTGCAGGTTTGATGCGGTTGATCTGAGGGCCAATCCGAAACTGCGCCCCGTCCGTATTTGCGCCGGGGCTTTGGGTGCAGGGCTGCCCACGCGGGACCTGTTGGTTTCCCGCCAGCACCGCATGATGGTCGGTTCTCGCATCGCGCAACGCATGTTCGGTCAGTATCAAGTTCTGATTCCCGCGATCAAGCTGACGGCGCTGCCGGGGATCTTCGTAGATTGTACGGTCGACAGCATCGAGTACTTCCATCTGCTGTTCGACCGGCACGAGATCCTGTTTGCCGAATCCGCGCCGACCGAAAGCCTGTATACCGGCCCCGAGGCGCTGAAGTCTCTGGGACCCGCGGCAAGGACTGAAATCCTTGCGATTTTTCCGGAACTGGCTGATGAGAACCACGAATCCGAACCCGCTAGGTTGATCCCGATAAGCAAACACAGGCCCGTCTGATTGCTCGTCACCTCAAAAATCACAGGCCTTTGCTTGTTGATGCCTGAGCCGTTTCAGGACCATTTTTTGGCCAGGAAAGAATTCGCAGCTGCTGTCTTGACCCTTCCGGCGATTCCCACTAAACGCATCCAACCAGTTTTCGGGCGCGACTTCGGGTTGTGCCCCTTGTGATTTGGCTGCGGATTTATGCCCGGCCTCCAGAAACAAAGGAAGAAACCATGTCGCGCCGTTGCGAACTGACCGGAAAAGGCCCGATGACTGGCAACAATGTCAGCCACGCCAAAAACAGAACTCGTCGTCGTTTTCTGCCCAACCTGAACGACGTGACCCTGCAGTCGGAAACCCTGGGTCGTGGCGTCAAGCTGCGCATCTCGGCCGCCGCGCTGCGCTCGGTCGATCACCGTGGTGGTCTGGACGCGTTCCTGGCAAAAGCCAAGGACGAAGAGCTGTCCGCCAACGCGCTGAAAGTGAAAAAGGAAATCGCCAAGGCGCAAGCCTCGGCCTGATTTTCCCAAAGACTGTTTCGTGGCCCCTGTACCCGTTGGTGCAGGGGCTTTTCGTTTGTCTTTGGATCTTCAACCAGTCTCAAGCCTGTATTTCAGGAACTGCGCGCCGGAATAGGTTTCCGGACCGACATAATGCGCGCCGATACGCCGTAGCGCAGAGAGATTGCGGCGGGACGGTGGAAGCAGAAAAGTGACATATGGAATGCGTTCATCGGCTCGGGCGAATGCGATGGCCTTGCGGGTGATGCGCGTGCCCAGACCGAAGGCATCCGCCGTCAGGACCAGGCCGAAATCCCATTCCCTGCCTTCACGCTGGAAGCCGCCCCAGCCGACATAGCAACCGCCGGACGTGATCGCCCAGTGCCCAAGCCCGTCGCATTCCCAGCAGGCCTCTTTTGCGTCTATGAAGGCCCGCGCCATCGCGATGTCCCAGGGCCCCGTCAGCAAAGGCAGATGCCGAGCGACGCGGGGATCAGACATGTGCCGTGCGATTTCAGCCGGCTCAATCTGCGGCAGCCTGAGGAACTGGATTTCTGTGTGCGCTTTGAGTGGCATGACCACGATCTACGCCTGAATTTCTGCCTAAACCAGAGCGTCCGGATCACTTTGCCGTTGGGCTGGTGCCGTGCGCGGTCTCGGTGCGGAACGCAGAAGGACGCGACTGCGTGACTTTGTTCACATACAGGGTTTTGAATCTATTTTATGTATGCGGTTATTCTACGGCGGAGTGTGGTAATGTCTGCGAATACTTCAATTATTATTTCCTTCCTTTCGACTCTTCTGGTCGGGTCATTTTCCAGCTGTGCGCGGATGCAGCGGCGGGTGAACCGGCTGCATACCGGTTTCAACACCGGTCCGGATGATCGCGGAGTTCTTTGACGGTCCCGATCAAAGCAAATTCTGGGGTCGGCCGGTCAGGCCGGCCCTTTTTCCTTGGTTCGCGCCAAACTGTCTCAGCGTTCACGAAGGCACTTGCAGTCCGTTTCCGATCGGGCCTAAACCTCTGCCAAGATGACCCGATCCTATCGCCTCGTGTTGCCGTTGCTACTGTCGCTGATGCTGGTTCTGACAGGCCAGGGTTTTGTGGCGTCACGGGGATTGAATGCGGCGGTCGGTCAAATGGTGCTTTGCACCGGGAACGGTCCTGTGGTTGTCTATATGGACGAGCACGGCCAGCCCACCAAACCACCTCATTTCTGTCCCGACTATGCGCTCAACTTGCTGGGTGCGGTTCTGGATACCCCTTTGCCGGCACCGAAAGGGCCCGAGCGGGCAAAGTCTGACATACCGCTGCGTTCCGACAGCCTCGTTGCGGCTCCGATCCCGCAGCGACCGGCGCGCGCGCCGCCGGCCCCTGTCTGAGACCCTTCGTAACACAATCAGACAGTCAAAAAGGAGAGGCGAGATGCCCTTCAAATCAATCCTGCCCGCTATTTTCGTCGCTGCCATCATGTCCACCGCCGCGCACGCGGAAAGTGTGATCTCGGTCGAGGATGCCTACGCCCGATCCTCGGGGGCCAATGCCAAGGCTGGTGCGGCCTTCATGATGATCCGCAATTCAGGCGACACCGATGATCAACTCGTCGCTGTCAAATCCGATATCGCAGCACGGGTCGAGCTGCATACGCACAAGATTGACGACAACGGCGTGGCCAAGATGATGGAAGTCGAGGAAGGTTTTTCGATCGCCGCTGGCGAGGCGCATATGCTGCAGCGGGGCGGGGACCATGTGATGTTCATGGGGCTCAAGCAGCCGTTTGAGCAGGGCGCAACCATACCCGTCACTTTGGTTTTTGAGCAGGCCGGTGAGGTCGTTGTCGAGATTCCCGTGGACCTGGAACGGAAAGACGGCCACGGGCAAATGAAGCACTCGAACTAACAGAACGCCTGTCTTCGGGCCGCGATGCGGCCGTCATCCATGCGTCAGGCCGGGTCAAGCCCCGGCCTGTTCGCGTTTCAACTGCCGATCAGCGTTGTTCTTCACTTGTTGACCACGCGCATCGAAACCCGTTCTCCGGCCCGTTTAAAACGTGCGGCCATGAACAGCATGACGCCCGCAAAGGCCAAGGCGGAGAACGCGATTGCCCAGCCCAGTGCGACAACGCCGCTTCCGGGCCAGAAGATCAACACCAGCCCGATGATAAGGGCCACGATGCCCGAGTTCCGAACGGTCGCGCGTTCTGGGTCAAGCTGATGCATCTGGCCCAGCGAAATCAGCGAGCCGATCCCGATGATCAGCGCCCACGCGCCCAGCAGGAAGAACGTCAGACGTGCTGTGCCTTCCGGCCAGATCAAAAGGACCAGCCCAATCAAGACCGCCCCGATACCCGCGCCTCCGATCAGTCCGCGCCGACCGAAGCCAAGCAAGGTCAGACCGCCATCGAGGATCAGCAGCACCCCTACCAGCTGCAGCAGCAGTGCGATGCTGCCGGTCGGCCAGAACAGCGCGGCAATACCAACGGCCCCCGCAAGTAATCCGCGCAGCAGGAACGTCCACCACAGATCCGCAAGGGTGTCGCCCAGCGCTTCGCGGCTGTCGATGCCTTCGTCCTCAACGATTTCACCACGGGGGGCTTCAGGCTCGGTCATCTGTTTCTCCTGGTTCAGGTTCTTTCAGCTTAGCCCAGCAGAATGATCCGTGTCACCTGCGGCCCAGCAAGTCATCGACCCAGCGTGGCACGATCTGGGTGGCGGGGCCAAGCAGCGTCTGATCGAAGCTGGATGCACCAACCGAAGGCTCGAGGTTCAATTCGACCGTCTGTGCGCCCGCAGCTATGGCTTCGTGCACGAAGGCCGCAGCCGGGTAGACTTGGCCAGAGGTTCCGATGGCGGCGAATATCCCGGCCTGTGCCAGATGGTCGTAAATCTGATCCATGTGGTAAGGCATTTCGCCGAACCACACGATGTCGGGTCGGGCGGTTGCCGCGCGGCAGGCGGGGCACGGTTCGCCCACGGACATTTCCGCTGGCGCAGTCCAGCGATGCCCGCAAGAGGCGCAAAGCGCGCCGGACAGGATGCCGTGCATGTGGATAACCCTGGTCGCACCTCCGGCTTCGTGCAGGCTGTCCACGTTCTGCGTTACGATCACCACTTCTCCCGGCCAGTCGCGCTGAAGCCGGGCCAGTGCTGTGTGGGCTGCATTTGGGTCGGCGCCACCCGCCTGCACCCGGCGCGCGTTGTAGAAGCCATGAACAAGGGCAGGGTTTCGGGCAAAACCTTCGGGTGTCGCCACGTCTTCGATCCGGTGCTGTGCCCACAATCCGCCTTCATCGCGAAAGGTGCCCAATCCGCTTTCCGCCGAAATCCCGGCTCCGGTCAAAATCACGATCTTTTCCATTCGCCCTCCACACGTTAAACCCGAGCCATGTCACAGCGTATCCTGTTTGTCTGCCTCGGCAACATCTGCCGTTCCCCTGCTGCCGAAGGTGTTTTCCGTGTCAGGGCGCCTCATCATGCCTGTGACAGTGCCGGAACGTCCGACTGGCATGTCGGGGATCCACCCTATGCGCCGATGCAACACGCGGCTCGCAACCGAGGGGTGGAGCTGAGCGATCTGCGCGCGCGCCAGTTTGCGGTGTCTGATTTCAACAGGTTTGACCTAATCATCGGTATGGACAGCGAAAACATCGCCAAGATCGAGGCTTTGCGTCCGGCCGACAATCCTACACCCGTACGCTTGTTGACCGATTTTGCGCCCCACACCGGCGCCGATCATGTGCCCGACCCCTACTATACCCGTGATTTCGACGGGGCGCTGGAGCTCATCGAAGCCGCCGTGGATGGGTTGGTGGCATATCTGGACGGCTAGCCGCCGATCACCTTCAACTGACCGGACAACCAGGGCAGGCGGGAAAGGGCTGGTTCGATCATCTGGCTTTGCATCAAACGGCGCGTCATGCCCGCGACTTCGCGCGGAACCTGATCTGACCAGTCAGACCGCGTGAACAGGGAAATAGTGCGCGAGAACTCTCCGAACGGAGCCGGGTAGACATCCATGCCTTCGTGGAAGCGGGCTGCCCGCATGTATCCCAACGGCGTGGTGATCGCCCAGCCAAGGCCGCGCGCCACCATCGCCATCAGTGCCAAGTGCGACCCAATCTCGAACCGCTCTTCGAACTGCAGCTGTTGCCGCGCCAGGTGGCTTTCGATTTGCCTGCTGATCAACTGTTCCCGCGCATAGCGCAGAAAGGGCAGGGTCTGCAAAGCAGCCTCTACGCCCCCATTGGGCACACCGCCCTTCGGCGCGACCAGAATGAAAGGATCCTGTACCAAAGGGTACTCCACCACGCCTTCCAGTACCTCGCCGCTATGGGCCGAGACCGCCAGATGCAGACGTTGCGAAGCCAGCGCCTCAAAGATTTCGAGGCTGGGGAGGGTTATGAGTTTGAACTTGGAACGGGTCAGGCTGTCGGCCAGCAATGTGGCAAGACGCGGGGTCAGGTCATTGTCGAAATCGTCGATCAGGCCGATCGAAAGTGTGCTCAGATGACCCAGGTCCATGACCGACAGCTCGCTTTGGGCCATCTGCAACTCGGCCAGTACGGATTCGGCCCGCGCCAGAAAGCTGCGCCCGGCTTGGGTCAGGCGCATGGGTCTGCGCCCGTGGTCCACCAGGTCCGTGCCCAGAGCATTCTCGAGATTGCGCAACTGCTGGCTGACCGATGGCTGGCTGAGTCCGGTAATCTCGGCAGCCTGTGCCACCGAACCGGTCCGCGCCAAGGCCTCGAACACTTCGAGACCGCGCAGGGTCAACCCTTTCGTCACCATATGATTTCCCTTTCACTGCGCCATTACTGAGGCGCAGGGCGGGTCAGGTCAAGGATCGCGGTCAGCGTCAGCTGCAGATCGCCTGCGCCATGCGGCCAAAGTTCTGATACCGCTCCCACAGCGCGTCATCGCGAGCGGATTTCGACATCTTCAGCTCTTGGGCCTGATGCGGGTCGGTGAACCACTTGGCCACGGTTTTCTGGTCTTTGTTGGTCAAAGCCTGATCGGCCACCCGCTGGATGCACTTGCACCTGTCGCGTGTCGCCGCCGAGCGGTCGGACGCCAAACATGCACGTTTGATCTGTGCCGCTTCGGTCATGGCCGGGGCCAAAGTGATAAGCGATGTGGCGCATAGCGCGATAATGAGGAACTGTTTCATGCTCATGCCTCGTTTTGCCTGCCCGGAGGAGTCTTGTGTCCCTCTCGGCTTGCGGCGCAGTATCGTCCAAGTTTTCCTGCTGTTCAACAATTTGCTTTCAGAAACTCCGTACCTGAGTCGAAAGTGCCGCGGTTGGCACTATGGTCGGCCGTGGCATGCCCTTCGAACCCCGTTTTGGACGGTGCAACACGGCCGAGTTCTGTCTACGTACGGTCGCCTGAATGCAGCTGAGGGCTTGGAACGAAGCCAACCGCAGCGTCGTGGCCTCATAGCGCTGAAATATGGGGCGTCCGACGTGCTGTCTCACCTTGACCAGCGCCCGATTTCGAACCATATCCCGACGCTATGACAGACCTCGCTCATATCCGCAATTTCTCCATCGTCGCGCATATCGACCATGGCAAATCCACCCTTGCCGACCGGCTCATCCAAGAGACCGGAACGGTGCAGGATCGCGACATGAAGGAACAGCTGCTCGACAGCATGGATATCGAGCGCGAACGCGGCATCACCATCAAGGCCAACACGGTCCGCATCGACTATACCGCCGACAATGGCGAGCAGTACGTGCTGAACCTGATCGACACCCCCGGCCACGTGGACTTCGCCTATGAAGTCTCGCGCTCCATGCGCGCGGTCGAAGGCTCGCTGCTGGTGGTGGACTCGACGCAAGGGGTCGAGGCGCAGACCCTGGCCAATGTCTATCAGGCCATCGACGCCGACCACGAGATCGTGCCGGTGCTGAACAAGATCGACCTGCCGGCCTCCGACTGCGACCGCGTGGCCGAACAGATCGAAGACGTGATCGGTATCGACGCCACCGACGCCATCCGCGTCTCGGCCAAGACGGGAGAGGGCATACACGAAACGCTCGAGGCGATCGTGCACAAGCTGCCCGCGCCCAAGGGCGAGCGCGACGCGCCGCTCAAGGCGATGCTGGTCGACAGCTGGTACGACGCCTATCTGGGCGTGATCGTTCTGGTCCGCATCATGGACGGCGTTCTGAAAAAGGGCATGCGGGTCAAGTTCATGTCGAACGGCACCCTGCACCATGTCGACCGCGTGGGCGTGTTCCGCCCCGAGATGCAGATGGTCGACCAGCTGGGTCCGGGTGAGATCGGCTTCCTCACCGCATCCATCAAGCAGGTGCGCGACACCCGTGTGGGCGACACCATCACCAATGACCGCAACGGTGCCGAAACCGCTCTGCCGGGATTCAAACCCGCGCAGCCGGTGGTGTTCTGCGGCCTCTTCCCCGTGGACAGCGCCGAATTCGAAGACCTGCGCGACGCGATCGAGAAACTGGCCCTGAACGACGCCAGCTTCTCTTTCGAGATGGAAACCTCGGCCGCGCTGGGCTTTGGCTTCCGCTGCGGCTTCCTGGGCCTTCTGCACCTCGAGGTCATCCGCGACCGCATCGAACGCGAATACGATATCGAGCTCATCACCACCGCGCCGTCGGTGATCTATCACGTCTACATGAAAGACGGCGAGATGATCGAGCTGCACAACCCCGCCGACATGCCCGACATGTCCAAGGTCGACCACCTGGAAGAGCCGCGCATCAAGGCCACCATCCTGGTGCCGGATGAATACCTGGGCGACGTGCTGAAACTCTGTCAGGACCGCCGCGGCATCCAGATGGACCTGACCTATGCGGGCAGCCGCGCGATGGTCGTCTATGACCTGCCGCTGAACGAGGTCGTCTTCGACTTCTACGACCGCCTGAAATCGGTGACCAAGGGCTATGCCAGCTTCGACTACCAGATGACCGGCTACCGCGAGGACAGCCTGGTCAAGATGTCGATCCTTGTGAATGACGAGCCGGTGGACGCGCTGTCGGTCATGGTCCACCGCGACCGCGCCGAGACCCGCGGCCGCGCCATGTGCGAAAAGCTGAAAGAGCTGATCCCGCGCCACATGTTCAAGATCCCGATCCAGGCGGCCATCGGCGGCAAGGTCATCGCCCGCGAGACCCTATCCGCGCTGCGCAAGGACGTGACCGCGAAATGCTATGGCGGGGATGCCACGCGGAAGCGGAAGCTGCTGGAAAAGCAGAAAGCCGGCAAAAAGAAGATGCGCCAGTTCGGCAAGGTGGATATCCCGCAGGAGGCGTTTATTTCGGCGTTGAAGATGGATGGGTGAGGCTTCGCAGGAATTTCGTTGCCTAAGAGATATCAGTTGCCCGAAGGTCGGCGCGGTTCAGATGATTTCATACCTTGGCGCGAATGATATGGAAATCACACTCTACTAACCCGTTGGATTGATAGTCCAATGGTTTTGAGAAATTGATTCTTCTAAGTTGCCGGTCGGCCACCCGAACATTTCGCATCTGGAAATCGTCGTGAACGACAAACCCATCGGTTGGCATCAGTCCGCCAATCGCAATGGCTTCCCGAAGGTGTGTGTCCTTTGAGCCGTCAAGATGAAGAAAATCAACAGTCGCATCCGGGTTCTCAAGCTGGAACCGGGGTGTTTCGATCAAAGAGTTCCCCTTAATTAGTTCGACCCGATCGCTAAATTTGTACCTGAGCCAGTTGAAAGCCGCCGGTACGTAAATATCCACGCGCGCCCAACGCTGGTTCAGACGTTCGCAAACGTCCAAACCTACGCATTTCAGCTCGGGGTTAGCCATAAGCGCCAGCAACATGCTGTGGCCAGCATTCACTCCAATTTCGAACAGGCAAGTCGATCGCCGGGCCAGTTCGAAGAAGTTTCTGCGTTTGGATTCGAATTCTGTATTCAACGGCAGGTTATGAAAGTCCCTTTCCAAGTGTTTATAAAACAAATTCCCGTTAATAACTGCAGGTTCCCCGGCTCGAGCCAGATTATCCACGATATAGTCGTTGAGATCCTGAAGAGTGTCTTTCCAGCTGGATGAGGTGATGAGGTCGTTGTAGTCAGCGGCCCGGTTGCTGGAGTCCATGGTCTGTACCCTCGTGTGTGTGGCTCCGTCGACAAATAACCAATCCAGCCAGCTGGTGAAACTTCAAAAAATTCAAGTCACCCTCGGGGGCAAGGCCGGGCCGAAAAAACCTGTGATATAGCTTCGGGCCAGTCGCCTCGTGCCTCCCCGCTGAACGACCGCCGCAGCAGCGGTTGCGCACTGGAGCTCCGTCTGTTCAGCCCAAAAACGCTCCACAGGACCGCTTCCGACACGGGCGTCGCCTCGTAAAGTAACCCACTTCACAGCCCCACCGACCCGCACCTGCTAAGGTTGACCCTACGGAAACCAGCGGCGGAGGCCCCATGTCCATGATCCCCATCATCGCGCTTGGATCGGCGGGTCTCTATTCCGTGGCCATGATCTCGATGAAGTTCTGGTGGAAACTCCCCGGCCTCGGGTTGGGTCTGCTGATCGTTGCCACTTTGCTGGCCGCCGCCACGCTGGAACTCGCCGCGCTGCGCGACGAACGGCTGGGCATCATCTATACCGGCATTCTGGGGGCCGAGGTCGTGCTGATCGCCATCGCCTCGTTCTTCCTGTTCGGCGAGTCCTTTTCCTACCGCGAGGGGCTGGGCATCGCCCTCGTCATCGCGGGCACCGCGTTGGCATGGGCCTGAGCCCGTCGGTGAGCGCCGCATGAACCCTTCATGAAGTTTCCCTTAGGTAAGTTGTAACGGCCGCGCGCCCTCCCAATCTGTTCAGCAGGCCAGCAAGGCCCGCCGATCACAGGGAGAGAGCCCATGACCAGATACATGACCGCCAGCGCCGCCGCCGTGGCCGCGACATTGACGATGGGCTCTGCCGCCCTGGCCGATGCCATGCCCGACCTGCGCGGCACGTGGACGGCCAGCCAGACAACGGTGTCGCCCTCGAACGCCAACACCGCCACCGCGCCGCGGTTCAACACCTCGGAATGGGTGCTCGAGATCCAGGCGCAGCACGAAAACGTGTTCTGGGGGCCCAGCATGTGGCGGCGCAATGCCATGGATGACTGGACGATGTACGAGGCCACCGGCTCGATCAGCCAGGATGGCTCGGGCAAGATCGGCATTGTTGAAACCGCTGCTGACCCGACCTCCGGCGTCAATGCGCTGATCGATGCGCGGTATGAGGACGGCAAGATCTATGCGGATTTCCGTAGCCTGCGCACCGGAACCACCTACAGCACGGTTCTGGAACGACAGGTGAACTGAAGCGTTTCCGGCCCAGGCGGTTGTAGGGGGTAGTTGCCGTTGCCCGATTTTGCGGGAGACGGAGAGTAGTAGGTTGCCTCGTCCGGGTCGGAACGCTTCTCAATTCGTGGGCTGCACGTTCGTTCACCGTTGCGTGTGGCGACTCATCGATGTCGATTCGAGCGATATGCCCGTATGCGTCAGGTCAGGTCCGCCATGAGGGCCGAGATTTTCCCTTTGCACCCGCAGAAATCGCCCAATTGAACGGAGAGAAATCGGCCTTCGGCTTTTCCCAGCGCAACCCAGCCGGATTTCATCATTTCCCGACTTATCCACATCGTCTTCCAGTCGGATATCAACATCTTATCCCCGGCTAATTTTCATGCTGCAGTGCTATTTTCTTGCCGGATGTGAGGGCGAGTGCCATCGTTCAGACATCGCCAAGGTTCATCACGATCCAAGGCGGGACGCAAAGGTCAGGGGGTCCTGGCACCGCAGGCAGATCTTAGGATTTTCGTCGGGTTGCAAGGGCTTACCGGTAGGTGACCAGTCAGGAGGGGCGCAAGCCCGGCTTGAGCGGTCAGCTTCTCAGAAGGCCAGAGCGGGCGGCAGAGCGCCATCAGGTGCTTTGCGGCAGCGAGGTCCCCTCGGGGGCTGAAGCAACTGGATCGGGGCGTCCCTCGGGCGTGTCGACCCGGCAAGGCGTCAGGGGTGTCCGCAAGGGCACATGCAAAGACCGCGTCTGCGCACCTGGCGCCTTTTCCTTTTGCCGATTTCGGTTTCGTACAGGCTTCCACTCACCGCCCGTCAGAACGGGAACGGGGTTCTTGCGCAATTGCACAAGAACCCCGCAGTCGTGTCAGTAATGCATTACCGCGTCTATGCACCTGTGGCAGGGACAATAATCCGGTCGCCCGGAACTTTCAACCATATGTTGGTAGTGCTGCGCCGCTGTCCGCTAGATGCTGACGGGTGTCAGAGGCTTTCCTGAACGTCCGTCGCCGCGCCCTGGATGGCGTCGCCGGCTTTTTCGATGTCTTTGCCCGCGCCTTTTGCGGTTTCACAGGCCGTCAGGGCCAAAAGGCTCAGCCCGATCAGAATAGTGCGGATCATCGATATCTCCTTGGTTGGTCGACTACCAATCGGTAGCACCATTCAGGCAATGCAGACAAACCTTTTTGGGTGATCAGCCTTTGCGGAAGATGGGACCAAGGATGCCCGTCGCGACAAAGATCAACGCGGCCGCGCAAACGATGCTTGGTCCAGCGGGTGTATCCGCCCAATATGCACCGCCCAGTCCGCCCAACGCCGCCGTCGAGCCGATAATCGCAGCGGTGAAAGCCATGCTTTCTGGGGTGCGGGCCAAAGGGCGGGCTCCGGCCGCTGGAATGACCAGCAGGGCCGCGATCAGAAGAATTCCGACAACTTTGATGGCGACCGCAACGGCCAGTGCCATCGCCAGAGTCAGCCATAGTTCTTCTCGTTTAGGATCGATCCCGGATGCCTGAGCCAGGTCCGGGTTGAGTGTCGAAACCAGAAGGGCTGACCAGCGCCAGACCATCAGCGCCAAAATCGTGGCGCCACCGATCCAGATCGTGGCCAGATCGGATTTTGTTACGGCAAGGATATCGCCGAACAAAAAGGCATTCAGGTCCAGTCGGACATCGGACAGCAACGCCACGGTTACCAAGCCGGCGGCCAGTGCGGTGTGTGCAATCACACCCAGAAGCGTGTCCATGGCGTAACCGCGACCGCGCAGCAGGCTGACCGACAAGCCCATGGCAAGCGCAGCGGCAATGATTGCGGGCAGCAGCGGCAGAGAAAAGCTGAGCGCCAGCGCTACACCCAATACGGCCGCATGTGCGGTGGCCTCTCCGAGATAGGCCATGCGCCGCCAGACGACAAAACATCCCAGCGGTGCCGCGGCGATCGAAACACCGAGTCCTGCCAGGGCGGCGCGAACCATGAAATCGTCCAGCATCAGTGTGACGTATCCTGCGCGTGATTGTGATCGTGGGTATGACTGTGCTTGTGTTGGTACAAGGCCATCGTGCCCCGCGTTCCGCTGCCGAACAACGCCCGATATTCCGGCGCGTCTGCGACCATGTGGGGTGCCCCTTCACAGCAGACATGCCCGTTCAGGCACAGAACCCGATCCGACGCGGCCATGACGACGTGCAAGTCATGGCTGACCATGACTATGGCGCAGCCGAGGTCCGTGCGAACCTGTTCAATGCGTTCATAGAAGGCAGCTGCGCCGGGCTGATCAAGCCCTTGGGTTGCTTCGTCCAGCAGCAGCACCTGAGGCTCTTCCAGCAGCGCGCGGGCCAGAAGGACGCGTTGAAACTGACCGCCGGACAGTCGGGTCATCTGTCTGTCACGCAAGTCCGGCACGCCGGCCAGTTCAAGCGCGGTTTTGGCCTTGCTGGCCGAAACCCGTTTCGGCAGACCAAGGAATCGTTGCACCGTCATCGGCAGGGCGGCGTCCAGCGCAAGTTTCTGGGGGACATAGCCGATCCGCAAACCCGGGGCGCGCCGAACAGTGCCCTGAGCCGCGGGAACAGCTCCGATCATGGCGCGCAGCAGTGTCGATTTTCCCGAACCGTTCGGGCCGACAATGGTGACGATTTCACCAGCGGCGATCTGTGCTGATACGTTGTCCAGAATGAGCCGGCCATCCAGGCGCACCGACAGGTTCTGTAGAGAAATGAGGGGGGTCGTCATGGCTGCGTTCCAATGCAATCCGGGCAAAGACCTTCGGCCTCGACCACGATCCTTTCTATGGTGAAACCTGATGTGTCAGCGGCAGCACCAAGCCGGCCCTGAGTCAGCTCGGTTTCGGTTTCGGCCACGGCCTTGCACGCCCGGCAAATCAGAAACGCAGGCACGTGGTCGTGCGTGGGGTGGGCGCAGGCCGCATAGGCGTTCATCTGCTCGATACGGTGCACGAACCCATGCTGCACCAGGAAGTCCAGTGCACGATAAGCCACCGGAGGTTGCGACCCCATGCCTTCGGCCGACAGAATAGCCAGAATGTCATAAGCTCCCATTGCCTTGTGCTGCTCCAACAATATCTCCAACACGCGGCGGCGCACCGCCGTGAACTGAAGCTTTTGGTTGGCGCATTTTTCCTCAGCCTTGCTCAGCGCGGTTTTCATGCAGTGGTTATGATTGTGGTGCCTGAAGCCTACTGTGCTCATGTGCGCTCCGAAATTTTTGACTTGATATGTTATAACGTGAGCAATATCAAGCCGACCAGCAATGTAATAACATATCATTTCAGGAGGTGACATGTCCCGAAAATTCTTGTTGCTGGCCGGCGTCGTGCTGGCCGGAAAGGCGGCGGCCGATGCGCCCAACGTTGCCGTCGATATCGCACCGGTTCACGCGTTGGTTGCCCAAGTCATGGACGGTGTTGCCGAGCCTTCCCTGATCATCCCGCCCGGAGCCTCACCTCATGACCACGCCATGCGCCCGTCCGAGGCGCGAGCGTTGCAATCTGCGGACGTGGTTTTTTGGGTAGGCCCGGAACTGACCCCGTGGATGACGGGACCACTTGGTGCCCTGTCCGAGGGAGCGACGCAGGTTGAGTTGCTGGAGGTGGCAGGGACTGTGCAGCACGATTTCCGCGACGTGGCCGATCATCATGAGGGAGAAGAGGAGCATGCAGACCACGACGAGCACGACGATCATTCGGACCATGATGACCATGCGACACACGATGAACACGAGGATCATGCAGGTCACGACGACCATGCGGACCACGATGAACATGAAAAACATGAAGAGCACGCCGGTCACGATGCACATGACCATGACCACGGGCATGACCACGACGGTGTAGACCCGCATGCTTGGCTGGACCCGGAAAACGCGCGCGTCTGGGTGCAGGCAATTGCCGAAACTCTGTCGGAGAAGGACCCGGATAACGCTGCGCGGTACCAAGCCAACGCGGACAAGGCGGTTGAAGGCCTGAGCGCTTTGGAAGCCGAGATCCGGGCGGATCTGGCGCAGTCAGAGCTGCGGTTTGTCACCTTTCACGACGCCTACCAGTATTTCGAACGCCGGTTCGATCTGGCATCTTCGGGCACAGTGAGCCTTGGCGATGCGTCTGCCCCCGGACCGGCCCGTCTGGCCGAGCTCAGGGCCCGGATTGAAGAAGAGGGCATTGATTGCGCTTTTTCCGAGCCGCAATACGATACCCGTCTGATCTCCGCCGCGACGGAGGGGATGGATGTGCAAATCCTCGTGCTTGACCCGATCGGGGTTGCGCTCGAGCCGGGTCCAACCCTGTATCCGGACCTGTTGCGCGCAATGGCCGCAAGTTTTCAGGCCTGCAGCGGCACCTCGTGAACAAAGAAGGGCGCAACGATCTGTTGCGCCCTTCGCCATTCTATGGGCTTTCTGACTTATTCCTCGTCGCAGAACAACTCGTACACCGTTTCCAGCATTTTGCGAGGCCTGTCGTCTGCAAGGCGATAGTAGATCGCCTTGCCTTCGCGCCGGGGCGTGACCAGCCCCTCAAGGCGCAGCCGCGACAGTTGCTGTGAAACGGCGGCCTGTCGGGCGGACAGCAGTGACTCGAGTTCGGTCACCGATTTTTCGCCGGATACCAGATGACAGAGGATCATCAACCGGCCCTCGTGGCTGATCGCTTTCAGAAAATTCGAAGCGCGGGTTGCGTTAGCGGCCATCCGGTCCATGTCGTCGCGCGAGATGTCTTCGGAAAGTTGGGGAAGTGCCATCTTCTTGTCCTTGTTGGCCCCTTGGTGAGTGTGGGGCAGGTGTTCCCTTTGTTAGTTTCGCCTGAGCGAATTGGGTCTCTATACAGAATGATCAGATATTTCCATATGCATGGATCAAAATGGCGTGATGAAAGCGCTGTGAATGGCGGCGAGGCCCAAAAACAGCCGGGTATTTGCGTTCTGCGCGGTTGTTCGCTCTGTCTTGCGGCATCCCGATGATGCGGCCTGACCCGTATTTCTCAATCGATGTCGCGTGTCCGCTGCCCCTTGCAGGCCCCCGAAGGCAACACTAAGACTCGTGTAACTTCTCATCGGGTATGGTCCCGGTTCACACCAAAGCAGGCAGGTTCCGAATGTTCGATCCAGTTGACACCTACATGAATACGCTCGTCCCGATGGTCGTTGAGCAGACCAGCCGCGGCGAAAGGGCCTATGACATCTTCTCGCGCCTGCTGAAGGAGCGGATCATCTTCATCAATGGCCCGATCCATGACGGGATGAGCCACCTGATCGTAGCGCAGCTTCTGCATCTGGAAGCCGAGAATCCCAACAAGGAAATCTCGATCTACATCAACTCGCCCGGCGGTGTCGTGACCAGCGGTCTGTCGATCTACGACACAATGCAGTACATCAAGCCAAAATGTTCGACATTGGTGATCGGCCAGGCGGCCTCGATGGGGTCGGTCCTGCTGGCGGGCGGAGAGAAGGGGATGCGCTTCTCGCTGCCGAACAGCCGCATCATGGTGCACCAGCCCAGCGGCGGTTACCAGGGTCAAGCCAGCGACATCATGATTCACGCGGCCGAAACGCAGAAGCTGAAGGATCGTTTGTACGATATCTATGCCAAGCATACCGGACAGTCGAAAAAGGCCATTGAAAAGGCTTTGGACCGTGACAATTTCATGAGCCCGGAAGAAGCAAAAGAGTGGGGCCATATCGACGAGATTGTCGAAAGCCGCTCCAAATCCGAACCGACCGAAGCGTGATGCGGAAACCCCGCACCCACGGGTGCGGGGTGCGATTTTGACATTGTAGCTGCCCCGGTGCTGGCCTAAGCTGCACGGACAGGCGGCAAGCGCGGTCCGGATCCGGGCCGCAGGGATGGAGCCCGAAAGGTAGAACATGGCGACGAATTCAGGCGGCGACAGCAAGAACACGCTCTACTGCAGTTTCTGTGGAAAAAGCCAGCATGAGGTGCGTAAGCTTATTGCTGGACCGACCGTGTTCATCTGTGATGAATGCGTCGAACTGTGCATGGACATCATCCGCGAGGAAACCAAAGCCAGCGGACTGAAATCCTCGGACGGTGTGCCCACCCCCAAAGATATCTGCGAGGTGTTGGACGACTATGTCATCGGCCAGGCTCGGGCCAAGCGTGTCCTGTCGGTTGCCGTGCACAACCACTACAAACGTCTGAACCACGCGCAGAAGGCCGGTGGTGACATCGAGTTGGCCAAGTCGAACATTCTGCTGATTGGTCCGACCGGGTGCGGCAAAACCTTGCTGGCGCAGACGCTCGCGCGGATTCTGGACGTGCCGTTCACGATGGCTGACGCGACCACGCTGACCGAAGCCGGTTACGTGGGCGAGGATGTCGAGAACATCATCCTCAAGCTGTTGCAGGCCAGCGAATACAATGTCGAGCGCGCCCAGCGCGGCATCGTCTATATCGACGAGGTCGACAAGATCACTCGTAAATCCGAAAACCCCTCGATCACCCGCGACGTGTCGGGCGAGGGTGTGCAGCAGGCCCTGCTGAAGCTGATGGAAGGAACCGTGGCCAGCGTTCCGCCGCAGGGCGGGCGCAAGCACCCGCAGCAGGAATTCCTGCAGGTGGACACCACCAACATCCTGTTCATCTGCGGCGGCGCTTTTGCAGGTCTGGACAAGATCATCGCGCAGCGCGGCAAAGGCTCGGCCATGGGATTTGGCGCCGATGTGCGCGACAATGACGAACGCGGTGTGGGCGAGATCTTCCAGGATCTCGAGCCCGAGGATCTGCTGAAATTCGGTCTGATCCCGGAATTCGTTGGACGTCTGCCCGTGCTGGCAACGCTTGAGGACCTGGATGAGGACGCGCTTGTCACCATCCTGACCAAGCCCAAGAATGCGCTGGTCAAGCAATACCAGCGTTTGTTCGAGTTGGAGAACGTCGAACTGGACTTTACCGACGACGCGCTTGCCGCGATTGCCAAAAAGGCGATCGAACGCAAGACCGGTGCCCGCGGCCTGCGTTCCATCCTGGAAGACATTCTTTTGGACACGATGTTCGAACTGCCGGGCATGAAGAACGTGACCAAGGTGGTCGTGAACGAAGAGGCCGTGACGTCGGAGGCGCAGCCGCTGATCATCTATGCGGATGCTGCGCCGGAATCGGCATCTGCCGGCTGAACTGTTTGAAATTTAATGCAGATACGGCGCGGCATAGTCCGCGCCGTTTTCATATGAGGGTGCCATGACGATCCAACGTATTTCCTCGGGCGGTGAGTTCGAAGCCAAGGTCGGCTACTGCCGAGCCGTTGTCGCGGGTGGCTGGGTCCATGTTGCCGGAACGGTCGGGCAGGGCGAAGGCATCGTCGACCAATGCCGCTCGGCGCTGACGATCATAGGCAACGCCTTGGCAGAGGCGGGCGCCACTTTTGCCGACGTGGTGCGCGTGACTTACATGCTGCCCGATCGCCGCGAATTTGAAGCGTGCTGGCCGGTCCTGGCTGAGACGTTCGGTGCCAACCCGCCTGTTGCGACGATGATCGAATGCGGGTTGATTGATCCAAAATACCGGATCGAAATCGAGGTCACCGCATTCTTGCCCAAGTAGTGGGTGCGGTATTTGTGGCTCTGGACCTCTGCTCGGCTTTGGTCCATATCTGCATGGACAGAAATGCCGGAGGCAGCCGATGGGAATCCTGAACACTCTTTTGCGGGCCGTGACCTGGTGGAACGGGGCCACTCTGAACACGCAGATCTACACTGCGCGCAAAGGTATCAAGGTGGGCGAGGACGATCAGGGCAACGTGTTTTATCGCAACGCCGATGACAGTAAACGGTGGGTGATTTTCAATGGAGAGGCCGAGGCGAGCCGGATCGACCCGGAATGGCACGGCTGGTTGCACCGCACCTGGGATGAGCCGCCGACCGACAAGCCACTGCCACACAAGGCGTGGGAAAAGCCGCATCAGGAAAATCTGACGGGCACCGCGATGGCCTATGTGCCGGCGGGGTCCCTGCGCCGTCCCGATCCGATCGAGCGCAAGGACTACGAAGCCTGGAGCCCGGAATAAGCGAGATCCACATGTCGACCCACAACATGACCGAAGTTCTTGTCGGCGGTGTCGTGCTGGCCAGTGCATTGGCGTTTGGCGTGTATGCCAGCCAGTCCACGGGCTGGTCGCGCGAAAACGGGGGCTATCACCTTGAGGCGTCCTTTCGGTCGCTTGAGGGTGTGGCGGTGGGCACGGATGTGCGCCTCGCGGGTGTAAAGATCGGCACCGTGACCGATGTCGAGTTGAACCCTGAAACCTACCGTGCCGATACGACGATTTCGGTTGCCGAAAACATCCAGATTCCGGATGACAGCGCGATCGTGATCTCGTCCGAAGGCCTTCTGGGGGGCAACTTCGTCGAGGTCATGCCCGGCGGCTCTCCGTTCTATTTTGAGCCGGGCGATCAGATTGAAGACACGCAAGGAGCCGTCAGCCTGATCTCGTTGCTGGTCAAGTTTGTGGCCGGGGATGGCAGCGAATGATGCGTGCCGCCCTGATGGCGCTGCTGTTGGCCGCGACGACGGCCGGCGCGCAGCAGAAGGTTTCCTCGGGACCGGGGGCCATGCTGCGCGGGCTGGACAAGGTCAGCGGTCAGACGGTGGACGTGCAGGTGCCGACCGGTGATACGGTCGAAGTTTTTGGCTTGGATGTCGCCTTGGGTGATTGCCGGTATCCGTCTGAAAACCCGACCGGTGACGCGTTTGCCTATCTTACGATTTGGGAAAAGGGAAAGGCCGACCAGCTGTTCGACGGCTGGATGATCGCCACGTCCCCGGCGCTCAACGCCCTGGATCACTCGCGCTACGATGTCTGGGTAATCCGTTGTATCACCCCCTGAGGGGTCTGACACACCTCGGCGGTGAAATCTGCGCTGGCAGCAGTGGCCTGATCCAGAAGTTGGCGGTATTGCTGTCTGGGGATTTCGATCGCCCCCAACGAAGCCAAATGTGCCGTCAGAAATTGTGTGTCGAACAGTTGAAAACCTGTCTGGCGCAATCGGTCGACCAGATAGGCGAGCGCAATTTTTGACGCATCGGTACGGCGCGAAAACATGCTTTCCCCGAAAAATGCCGCACCCAAGGCAACTCCATAGACGCCACCGACAAGCTCCTCGCCCTCCCAAACCTCAAGTGAATGGGCGCGGCCCGAGTGGTGCAGTTGGGCATAGAGTCTGCGCAGTTCGTCATTGATCCAGGTGTCCGCCCGGTCCGCGCATCCGTCCACGACGGCTGCAAAATCCCGGTTTATGGTCACGGAGAACCCGCAGTTCCGGATGCGTCGCGCAAGGCTGCGGGAGATGTGAAACCCGTCCAACGGGAATACACCCCGCAGCTTTGGATCGACCCAGAAAAGATTCGGGTCGTTCCTGTGTTCGGCCATCGGGAAGATTCCGATGGAATAGCCGTGCAACAGCAGATCAGGCGTCAGGCCCATGGCTCACACCGCGGCGACAAGCCCGAGAGCGCGTGCTCTCGCGGCTTGGTCGATACTAGGCCATGTTCTCCGCAAGCCAGTGCTCCAGCCAGTGGATGTTGTAATCGCCGCTGTGGATGTCGGGTTCCTGCAGAAGTGCATGAAACAGGGGAACCGTCGTGTCCACACCGTCCACGATCAATTCACCCAAGGCCCGATTCAACCGCGCCAGCGCTTCGGGGCGGTCGCGCCCGTGCACGATCAGCTTGCCGATCAACGAGTCGTAGTAGGGTGGGATCGAATACCCGTTGTACAGCGCCGAATCCATCCGGACACCCAGGCCGCCCGGTGCGTGATACGCCGTGATCTTGCCCGGGCAGGGCGCGAAATTCGGCAGCTTTTCGGCATTGATCCGAACTTCGATCGCGTGGCCGTTGATCTCCAGATCATCCTGGCCGAACGACATCGGTTCTCCGGCCGCAACGAGGATCTGCTCGCGAACAAGGTCGACGCCGAAAATGCCTTCGGTCACAGGGTGTTCGACCTGCAGGCGGGTGTTCATCTCAATGAAATAGAACTCGCCATTTTCATACAGGAACTCGATCGTGCCCGCGCCGATATAGTTGATCTTGGCGACCGCATCCGCGCAGACCTTGCCGATTTGGGCGCGTTCCTCAGGAGTGATGCAGGGGCCCGGAGCCTCTTCGAATACTTTCTGGTGACGGCGCTGCAGCGAACAGTCGCGCTCAGCCAGGTGGACCGCATTGCCCTTGCCGTCGCCGAAGACCTGAATCTCGATGTGGCGGGGCGTGGTCAGGTATTTCTCGATATAGACTTCGTCATTGCCGAACGCGGCTTTGCCCTCGGCCCGCGCAGTCATGAAGGCGCTTTCCATTTCGGCCGCGGTCTGCGCGACTTTCATGCCGCGTCCACCACCACCTGCGGTGGCCTTGATGATGACCGGATAGCCGATCTCTTCACCGATGCGCTTGGCCGACTCAAGATCCGGAACGCCGCCGTCCGAGCCCGGTACGCAGGGAACGCCCAGCTCTTTCATGGTGTCTTTGGCGGTGATCTTGTCGCCCATGATGCGGATGTGTTCGGCGGTGGGGCCGATGAACGTGATGCCGTGGTCTTCGACGATCTGAACGAACTCGGCATTTTCGGACAGAAAGCCATAGCCGGGGTGGATCGCCTGGGCGCCGGTGATTTCACAGGCCGAGATGATCGCGGGCATCGAGAGATAGCTCTGGGGGCCGGGTGCCGGTCCGATACACACGGACTCGTCAGCCATGCGCACGTGCATGGCGTCACTGTCAGCGGTCGAGTGCACGGCAACCGTCGCAATCCCCATCTCGCGCGCGGCGCGGATCACACGCAGGGCGATCTCGCCTCGGTTGGCAATCAGGATCTTGTCGAACATGGGCCCGCCTTACTCGATAATGACCAGAGGAGTGCCGAATTCGACAGCGTCGCCATCCCCGACCAGGATCCGCTTGACGGTGCCGGATTTGGGGGCGTGGATGTGGTTCATGGTCTTCATCGCTTCGACGATCAGCAGCGTATCGCCTTCGGAAACAGATGCGCCGACGGCAATGAACGGAGACGCGCCGGGTTCCGGCTGCATATAGACGGTACCAACCATGGGTGAGGTCACCGCGCCGGGGTGGCTCGCCGGGTCCTCGACGGCAGCGGGTGCTTCGGCGGGGGCAGCAGCGGGGGCTGCGACAGGTGCCGGTGCGGCAGCGGGTGCCGGGACGGCAACTTGCACAGGCGCGGGTGTCGGGCTTACTCGGCTGACCCGGACGTTCAGGCTGTCTTCTTCGCCATATTCCCGTTTCACCTGCAACTCAGTCAGGTCGTTTTCGCGCAAGAGTTCGGCCAGTGCCTTGATGAACGTCACATCCGCTTCGTGTCTGTTGTCTGTCATGAGTGTCCTCGAAGGTTCCCCTTTGGCCCGTCTGTCTGCGCGGGCTCTGGTCAATTACGCTGCGTTATAAGGCAACCGCGCGGCCATGAAAAGCGCCGACTGGGGCCGTCCTGCCCCGGTTTCTGCGTTATCGGCAGGGTCCACGACGGTCAGAGCGGCGTGCCGGACAGTTTGGCGACCAGTTCCGGCAGCTTGCGCGCTCCGAATTTCTCGAGCAACCGGGCGCGGTAGGCTTCGATGGTCCGGTAGCTGAGCCCCAGTTCGACGCCTATTTCCTTGGCCGACAGGCCGCGACAGGACAGGATCGCGACTTCACGTTCGCGTTTGGTCAATTCGACCAGTGGGCGTTCCTCGGAAATGTCGGAGAAGCTCCAGATTCCATGGCGGAATGGGTCATCGGGTGTCAGCGACCGGCCGCGCGCGCGACACCAGAACAAGTCGCCGTTGCGGCGGCGCATGACCCGCTCGTCCGTGTAGTAGCCGGTGTCCCGCATGACCTGAAGACTTCGTGCGCCAATTCTCTCCCAATCGGCAACGGATGGGTACAGGTGCAGCAAAGGCAGGTTGCGGTAGTCGGATTCGTTGCCCCCGAATGTCCGGGCAAACTGCAAATTGCACCGCCGGATGATGCGGTTTTCAAGCTCGACAAGCCCGATAGGTGCGTATTCGAAGGCCGGATCACTCATTTGCCTATCGTGCCGCCAATTCGGCCGGAATTGAAGAGGGCATTGCAGCACAGGATTGCTTTGGCGTCCGAAAGCGATCAGAGCCCGGTGAAAGCCACGACATTGTCAATGTTGTAAAACTGCTTTGAAAAGGGCGGCGTAAATCATATAAATACATGAAGTATTCAGAAAATACGGGGTTGTTTCGAGGGCAACTCGAACACGTTTCGGCGGGGGCATCATGCGTGATTCATTGACGGGCAGCCGTATCCGCGAAAGGCGGCAAATCTCGGGCTTGCGTCAGGCCCAGCTGGCGCGTCAGGTCGGCATTTCAGCGTCATATCTGAACTTGATCGAGCACAATCGGCGGCGCATCGGGGGCAAACTGCTGGTCGATATCGCTTCGGCTTTGTCCGTTGAGCCTTCGGTTTTGACACAGGGGGTCGAGGCGACGCTGATCGCGGCTCTTCGTGAGGCGGCGGCGGATGCGGTCGGCCAAAAGGCCGAAGTTGAGGCGCTGGATGAATTCGCCGGCCGGTTTCCCGGCTGGGCCGCTGTGCTGGCACAGATGCATCGTCGGGTGGTTTCGCTGGAACGTACCGTGGAAACCCTGTCAGACCGGCTGACCCATGACCCGCACCTTGCGGCATCCATGCACGAAGTCCTGTCCGCCGCAGCAGCGATTCGGTCGACAGCCGCCATCCTGGCCGAACCGGGCGAGATCGAGGCCGAGTGGCGCGACAGATTCCACCGAAACTTGCACCAGGATGCCGAACGTCTGGCTGAAAGCTCAAAAGCTCTGGTCGCCTTTTTGGACGAAAGCGAGGACACCGGCGAACGGCGCGGGTTGCCGATGGAGGAGGTCGAGGCATTTCTGGAGAAGCGCGGGTTTCATTTGCCGGAACTTGAGACAGGACAGGACCCGGTATCCCTCGCGCAGGCCGAGATGGCCTCTTCCGCCTCAAGATCTGTCGCGCGTCAGGTGCTCGACGCCTATGCGGCGGATGCCCGGGCCATGCCGCTGGAAGCGGTTTCGGAGGCACTGGAGGTCGAAGGCGTTGATCCTCTGCGTCTTGCCGCGCGGTTTTCGGTTGACCTGCCGACAGTCCTGCGACGGCTTGCGTTTCTGCCCGAGGATGTCATGCCGCGTCCGGCCGGGTTGGTCATATGCGATTCATCAGGAAGCATTTTGCTGTTCAAGCCGGTCCCCGGTTTCGCAATGCCGCGCCACGGCGAAGCCTGTCCTTTGTGGCCGGTCTTCAGCGCGCTGAACCGGCCCCTTGTGCCGATCCGAAAACGCGTGACCCTGTTGGGCCGGACGCCGGCGGATTTCGACTGCTTTGCAATCGCCTGGCCTCAACCCGTCAGCGCCTTCGGTCAGGAACCTGTGTACAGATCGGCGATGCTGGTGCTGCCGGTCGAAGAGCCCGGCGTGGCCACCGACTTGCCGCTACAGGTCGGCACGAGCTGCAGGATCTGTCCCCGAAAGCCGTGCGACTCGCGGCGGGAGCCGTCGATTTTGAGTGAAGGTTTTTGACAGTTTCCTGACACAGCGATTAATCTGCACTTGGCAGGTGGCTGGAGGTGCGACCGGTCTTGGGGAGGAAGTGAACATATGAGCCGCAAGGTTCTGTTGATCGAGGATGAACCGAACATCACGGAGGCAATCAGGTTTCTGCTGACCCGCGAAGGGTGGCAGGTCGAAACCCATGCCGAAGGTGAAAACGCGGTTCAAACGATATTGTCTGCGCAGCCTGATCTGGTCATTCTGGATGTGATGCTGCCCGGCAAGAGCGGTATGGATGTTCTGCGCGAATTGCGCGAGCACGAGGAGATGCGCGCCTTGCCTGTTCTGATGCTGACCGCTCGCGGTCAGTCGCGAGACCGCGAGATGGCTGAAAAGGCAGGCGTCAGCCGGTTCATGACGAAACCGTTCTCGAATACCGAAGTGCTGACGGCTGTGCGTGATTTGCACGCGCAGGCGTCACAGTCATGACCACACCGGAAAACGAGCCAGCCCGCCCGACAGGCCCGCGTCCGTCGGTGTTTTTGGAACGGCAGAGTTACCGCCGCCGCAGGCTGGCCGATGCGGCCCGAATGCTGCCCTTTGTCGGCGCGGGTCTGATCTGCATCCCGCTGCTGTGGCCGGATCCGGGGCCGGAAAACTCTGGCGTCCCGTTGTCGTCGGCCATTCTTTATGTCTTTTCATGCTGGGCCGCCCTGATTGTGGTCAGCCTCCTGTTCGGCTTTGCCGCCCGGCGGATGTCGTCCTCGGAGGGGTCCGCGGCAGAGAGTGAGCAATGGCCACGCTGAACGTCCTGATCCTTGTTTGCCTGGGCTACGTCGTGCTTTTGTTCGGCGTTGCGTTTGCAGCCGATCGAATGGCCGCCGCGGGGAGAGGCAAATGGCTGCGGTCACCGTTGATCTACACGCTGTCTTTGTCGATCTACTGCACCGCCTGGACCTTCTATGGCGCGGTTGGCAATGCGGCCCGGTCCGGTCTGGAATTCGTGACGATCTACCTCGGGCCGACCTTGGTGATGATCAGCTGGTGGTGGGGGCTGCGCAAGCTAGTGCGTGTGGGCCGTAGCCAGAGGGTGACTTCGGTCGCCGACTTGATCTCATCGCGCTATGGCAAGTCGAACACCTTGGCCATCTGTGTTACGATCCTCGCCGTGCTGGGGGGCACACCCTATATCGCGCTGCAACTCCAGTCGATAACGCTGTCGTTCTCGATTTTCGCCGAAGCCGACCCTTCGGGCCTTTACCGCGAGGGCGCCAGCGTATTCTGGGTGGCCGCGGGTCTGGCCGTGTTTGCCATTCTGTTCGGCACCCGGAACCTGGATGCCAATGAACGGCACCATGGCGTGGTGACCGCCATCGCGTTGGAATCCGTCGTCAAACTGTTCGCTTTGTTGGCGGTGGGCATCTTTGTCGTCTGGGGGGTGGCCGGAGGCGTCACGCCCATGATGGAGCGGATCGACGCATCGGAAATAGGGCGTTGGAACGTCGATACCGGACGCTGGATGGCCATTACCTTCCTGTCGGCGGCTGCATTTGTGTGCTTGCCGCGGATGTTTCAGGTCATGGTCGTCGAGAATGACGACGAAAGCCACCTGAGAACGGCGGCCTGGGCTTTCCCGCTCTACCTTCTTTTGATGAGCCTTTTCGTGGTTCCCATTGCGGTCGTCGGGCTGGATCTGCTGCCGGCCGGGTCAAATCCGGACCTTTTCGTGCTGACGGTTCCTCTGTCACAGGGGAATGACTGGCTGGCGATGCTGTCCTTCATCGGCGGTTTTTCGTCGGCCACGTCGATGGTCATCGTGACGGCGATGGCCCTGTCGACCATGGTCTCGAACCACGTCGTGATGCCGATCTGGCTGAATACGCGCGAGAACGCCAGTTCCATGTCAGGCGATGTGCGAAACGTGGTGCTGATGGCGCGCCGGGTTTCGATTGCCGCCATCATGGCCTTGGGGTTCTTCTACTATCGTATGTCCGGTGGCGGCGCCGCGCTGGCCTCGATCGGCCTGGTGGCGTTTGCAGGTGTGTCGCAGATTCTGCCGGCTCTGGTTGGCGGCCTGTTCTGGCGCGGGGCGACACGGACAGGTGCCCTTGTTGGGCTGAGCGTGGGGTTCTTCCTTTGGATCTACACGCTGTTACTGCCGGGAATGGGCGGTAATGTCATGTCCGCCTCGGTCATTGAAAACGGTCCTTTCGGTCTGGGGTGGCTGCGTCCGCAGGCGTTGTTCGGCCTTGATGGTTTGGACCCGATGACCCACACGGTGCTTTGGTCGCTGTCACTGAACACGTTGGCCTTTTGCCTAGCGTCACTTCTGAGCTTTCCCAGCCCGCTTGAACGGTTGCAGGGGGCGCAGTTCGTCAACGTCTTTGATCATTCTGTCGCGCCCGGGGGGTGGACGGGATCCGTTGCCCAGAGTGAAGACCTGATGATCATGACCCAACGGATCCTCGGGGCCGGTCCCGCTCAGGATTTCTTTCAGGCCGAGGCGGAAAAGCAGGGCGTGCGCGGGCGCTGGCCAGAACCTACGCCGGGTTTTCTGGAACGGCTGGAACGCGAATTGAGCGGCTCGGTCGGTGCGGCCACGGCTCATGCCATGATCGGGCAGATCGTCGGAGGTTCGTCCGTTTCGGTCGAGGATCTGTTGGCGGTGGCCGACGAATCCGCGCAATTGCTGGAATACTCCAGCCAGCTTGAGGCGAAGTCGGCCGAACTGAGCCGTACGGCCCGCAAACTGCGCGAGGCCAACGAAAAACTGACCCAGATCTCGCGTCAGAAAGATGCCTTCCTGGGGCAGGTCAGCCACGAGTTGCGCACTCCGATGACGTCCATTCGTGCCTTTTCGGAGATCATGCGGGACACTGACGGGCTGAGCGCTGAGGAATCTCGGCGTTATGCGACAATCATCCATGACGAAGCGCTGCGCCTGACGCGGCTGCTGGATGACCTGTTGGACCTGAGCGTTCTGGAAAACGGTCAGGTCAGCTTGAATATGGGTGATGCCAGCTTGCGGACGGTTCTGGATCGGGCCGTGTCAACGACTATGGCAGGGGCAGACAGCCCTTTGACCATTCTCCGCAATCTGTCTGCCGAGCGCATCGCGTTGCATTCCGATCTGGATCGCCTGGGGCAGGTCTTCATCAATCTGATTTCGAACGCACAGAAGTACTGTGACGCGCCCGAGCCGGTCCTGACGATTTCAGCCCATGATGTCGGCGGCCAGGCGGTGATCGACTTTGTCGACAACGGCAGCGGTATCCCGCCGGACGCCCAGTCGATGGTCTTTGAGAAATTCGCGCGGGTCGGATTTGACAAGGCGGGCGGTGCAGGTCTTGGACTGGCTATTTGCCGTGAGATCATGCACCGGCTTGGGGGAGAAATCACCTATCTGCCCGGGCAGGGCGGCGCAGCGTTCCGCGTGAGCCTGCCATTGCCTCACCGGCAGGCGGCTCAGTAGCGGGCAAGTAAAGGTATTCGTAACGAACAATGGGCTAGACCAGTAGCGAGCAGAATCGAAACTGGCGGACCGTTGCGATGTCAAAGACTGTCAGCGCGGCCTTGGCGCGCAAATTGTCGGCAGGACAAGAGGGGGCGGGTAGCAAATCCCGGGCGCTGCTGCGGGCATTGCGCCTTGCGATTGCCCGCGCCGCGGTCGAACGTTTCAAGCTATCAGCATCCGTCATTGGCGCGAAACAGGCCAGAAGATGCCAGGAAGTCGTCACGAGCGGGCTGGAAGATGGTCAGTTGTTTCTGCTGTTCGCGACCAAAGAGGGCAGGGTAGCCAGTGTTGTCTTGGACGTCGGTTTGGTCTCGGCGGTCATCCAGAAGCAGACAATGGGCGAAGTATTCCCGGACCTGCCCCAGCCTCGCGCCCTCACCGACACCGATGCGGCAATGGTGGTCCCGTTGGTCGAGGACATGCTGGAACGGGCCCGGAAACTGGTCGATGATCAAAGCGATGCAGCCCGCCTGAACGGATATGAGTTCGCTTCACGGGCGGTCGATCGGCGGACGCTTTCTTTGGCACTGGTCGAGGACGGGTATGATGCGTTCGAGTTCAAGGTTGAACTCGAGGGCGGTGTACGGCAGGGAACGGTCCTCATCCTGCTGCCGGAAATTTCAGTGGCCGAGGGGCAGGACGGGCACGCAGATTTGGAACCGCTGAAGACGCTGTCGCAAGCCGCAGGCGTGGTTCGGGCCGAACTCAACGCGGTGATTTGTCGGATGCATCTCCCGCTGACAACGCTGTCGGAGCTGGGCATCGGGGATCTGCTGCCACTTGCGGGAGCGCGACTTGATCGGATCGACATTGCCGCGATTGATCGGACCCAGGCCACTACGGGACGTCTGGGCCAATGTGGCGGTCAACGGGCAGTGCGGATCAACGAGTTTCTGCAGCCGCCCGCCCCAACACGACCCGAAGCGCAGAGCTTTGTCGAGCACAAGCGAAGGGACGCGCCGGCTGAAACAGCAGATGTTGATTTGTCGCGTCAGGACGCCGTTGCCCAAGACCGATCGCATGCGCAATCCGCAGTGGATGAAGACTTCGCGCAAGCAAGCACCGACCGCCTCGCGTCCGAAATATCCGAATTGGCGGGTCTACCTGCTCCTGCGGAACGACCCAACGACTGACGTATGAAATCAGGTGTTCGCCGCCCGCATCTGCAGCAATGCCGGGCGCAAACCGTCCAGCGCGTAGCCCGCCTTTGCCGTGGCTTCGAGAATTTCATCGGGGCTCATCTTGTCGCACTGCCCAAGGGCCCAAACGACAGAACAGCGGGTGCCCGAGGCACAGTAGGCAAGAACCGGGCCTTCGCAAGACTCGGCAAGGTCGCGCTGCCGTGCCACGTTCTCGGGCGTCATGGTTTGGTGCGTCAGTTCAAGCACCTCAAACTCGAGACCCGCATCCCGCACGGCCTGGCCGATTACCTCGGATTGCATGGTGGCAGGCACTTCAACATTCGGACGGTTGCAGATTACCTTGACGAAGCCGGCGGCAACGATGGCGGGCACATCCTCGACCGTGATCTGCGGCGAGACGAAATAGCGGGGCGTGATCTGTCGAATCTCCATGCCGATTTCTTAGGTCGCAGAGTCAGCCCTGTCCAGTTCCACGGCGTGACCGTTCTTGCGCTGCGGCTTTTGCGGATTGATGTCTGTCAAGGCAGTTCGGTCGAAATCAGGTTAATATTCGATCGACTCGCGGCCCAGCGCCGGCCGCCGGATAGCGCGCGGGCGATTTTTTGCTGGGTTTGGGCGGGTCCTGTGTTGGTCTCAATCCTGTTACCTATATCAGGCAGGATGGCAGCATTTGGGAGGATGGCCATGACCACGAACGAGCTTTATTTCGAAGCCGAGCGGCTGGAGCGGAAACTGCACGGGGCAAATCTCGAGACCCGGCTGGCACTGCAGCCCAGCGTCACCAAGGTAATTGAACGCATGCGCGCTCAAGGCATGAGCGTGCCATCGCGCTTCCGACGGCTGGACGCTGCGTTGATCGAAGATGCGGTTGAAGCCCAGTTCGACAACATGCCGATCTGACACCGGCGGTCAGCCGAACGATATGCCAAGGATAACCAGCATCAGTCCTATGACGGACAAAAACAGCGCGCCCATGTTCCAAGGCAGAACCCGCTGAACGGCAGCCCGCAATTCGTCGTCAGTCAAGCCTGACCGACGAGCCTTCATCACGCGCAGAATGCACCAGACCAATCCTGTCAGCCCGGCCAGTGACAGGCTGGCGCCTCCCCAGATGAACACCTCGAACATTGCGCCCCGCATCGTTCTGTTTCGCTGCCGATGCGCTTAGCGGATCGTTGCCGGCGGCACAAGGCAACCAGCCCCATTGTTCGCTTGCGGCGGACCCGCCGGCACGGTATCCGACATGTTGCCCGTGACCCCGGCTATAGAGAATTCCACTTGGGAGAGACGCATATGGAAGACATGACCGAAGACCAGGCCGCTGCGAACTACCGCGTGACAGCAGGCGAGCTGCGCCAGTTCATCGAACGGTTCGAACGTCTGGAGGCCGAAAAGAAAGACATCGCTGACCAGCAGAAGGAAGTGATGGCTGAGGCCAAGGCACGTGGCTACGACACCAAGGTGATGCGCAAGGTTATCGCGCTGCGCAAGCGTGACAAAGACGATATCGCCGAAGAAGAAGCGGTGTTGGAAATGTACAAGGAAGCCCTGGGCATGTAAGCCTCGGGCCTTCGGAGGCTTCGGTCAGCGACTCAGAAACCGCACTCCCGGCAACTTCTTGAGTCGTTCCAGATCCTGTGTGTAAAGCTCGGAAAACGCCGCGTGGATTTCGGCGCTCCACCCAGGGAAGTCCAGTTCCTCCTCGATTCTGTCCGGCAAGGCGTGCTGCGAAAAAACGGCAGCGAGGCGGTCGTGCAGGAGGGCCGGGTCCGTGTGCCCGACTTGCTGTTGGATCGCTTCAATCTCCCGCTTGCCGTCTGCGTCAACCAGCGAGGATAGCAGCGAGAACTCCTCGGTCAGCGGTATGTCGGCGCTCAGACCGCACAGGCTGCGGATAATGTCCCCCCAGATCAGCGGGCACTCCTCATTGGCCCAGACCGTAATGGAAACGGCGGGGGCAAGATCGTGAATATCCTCGATAAGGGTCAGCCAACTCAGGCAGCTCAGGTCCGTTGACGCCAGAATGCTCTCGCGGGTTTCGTCCGGCAATGCCATCAATACCTTGGGTATGAAGCTGCCCGGATTTTGCAGCCCGATAAACAATTCGACCTCGTGTCCTTCGAAAGCCTGATCCAGCAAGGCCAGCCGACGACCTGCATGGGGATAGAATTGGCCGTCCTTTATGGCGCTGTTCAGTTCTCCGATGAAGTCCACAGTGCTCATGACCACTCGGCCGGTTTCCGGATCATCAGGAATTTGGGCTCTCAAACGCTCGAAGGCATCTGGGGTCAGCTTGCCTTCGTCCAGCGCATTCAGCGGCGTCTTGAATGCCTTCCGGAACCGACGCGGACCAAACAGCACAATGCCGTTTTCCTGCAATACACTGGCATTCGCCTGAAGCGATTTGAGCAGGAGCCCCCCGTCTGAAAAAACCACACCGGAGTGAATGGCCACATGCATGCCGACCGCTGTCCTTGCCCTTCGATTGAATACGTTTCGGGGTTACAGGTTGAACGATAGACAGTCAAACCTGCCATTCTTTCGCCATGATAAAGATTGCCTGAGAACGTCGAAACTTGATTGTGGTCAACAGGACAGCGCCAGAAACGACTGGGTCGAATTGCTTCGCAACCGTCGTTGCCGCGTAACCATCTGTGGCGTCTGTGTTGCAGATAATCGAGGCGATTTTATGTGGCGCTGATTTTCCGCATGTTGTTGCACAATTCCGTCGCAAACCCGCTTGCCTTTGTTGAGGCTTTCACCTAATCACAGCGCCATCGGCTCAATGAAATTACATGTGTTTCGATAGGCATGTAATCACAGAGGGTTGAAAAGGTGGGAGTGGTTGCCCGTTCTTGCCTTTGCCTGCAAAGGTATCTGAAAGCGTAATGCTTGCCCCTATAGCTCAGCTGGTAGAGCAACTGATTTGTAATCAGTAGGTCCGCGGTTCGAGTCCGTGTGGGGGCACCATCTTCTCCGAAAACTCAAGAAAGTTTGTACTTGTCTGAACGGCTTTCCGGCGGTGCGGTACGTTGTTTTCTATCCATCGTATTTATTTAACGCATCCCGCTCGCTTGGATGCGCTTGGCAGGGTTGTTCTCTGGGGTCTCAATCGCGAGGCCAATTCAGGATATGGCTGCGACATTCTTCTGCCACTTTTGGGAACTGTGTTCGCTCGCGGGTGTACAGATAAACATCACGAACGTCCGACAAATCCTCGATCGGACGGAAGGCAGTGTTTTCCGGCAAAAACCGTGCGACCGTTTCAGGCAGTATGGTCACCCACCGCCCGGTTGCGACCATGGCGATCAACGAGTGAGTGTTGTGCACCGTGATCGCGGACCCTGCGATTACGTCTTCGAAACCCGGATTTTCAATGAGTTGGCACAGCGAGTTGTGCACGAATCCCTTCGCCGCGACTTGGTTCAGCGTTGGTGGCTCGTGCGCAGTGATCAGGGCGTGATCAGCGGCGGCCACAAGCCCAAACCTGTCTTGAAACAGCGGCTCGGCCCGTATTCCGTTCAAGGGGTGATGGCCCGAGGCAATCCCCACATCCGCCCGCCCTTCGGTGAGGCTGTCCAAAACCTGTCGGGTGTCGGTGTCCCTCAGCTCGATCTTCAGGCCGGGAAAGGCGCTGGACAGGTGGTCAAGCAGCGATGGAAACAGCAGTGCTGCCACCGAAGGGACGGAAACGATCCGGATCAGCCCTTGGGACGCTTTGGCCAGGGCTTCAATGCTTTGGACCGTGTCGTCAAATTGGCGCACCTGATTTTGGGCGAGGACAAAGACTTCCGCCCCCAGAGGCGACAGCTGGTTCTTTCGCTCACCCAGGAACAAGCGTTTGCCGAGATGTTCTTCAAACTGTTTCAGGGTCATCGAGACTGCAGACTGAGTGCGACCCAGACGGCTTGCGGCTTCAGCAAGATTTCCGGACTGGGCGACTGTGCAATAGCAGCGGAGCATTTCCAGTTTCAGTGACAAATTTCAGATTTCCTAAAGTTAATTTAATTTGTTTGAGTTTGCCTGATGTCCGGGCAGAGGTCTATTCTGTTCGTGAAACGTACCGGACCCGAGGCCCCCTGTGACAAAATTGAACCTGATTGCCGGCGAGTGGATGGCCGGCGACACCGCGATCGAGAACCGCAACCCTTCTGATCTGACGGATGTGATTGGCCTGTTCGCCCAGGCAAGCGCTGATCAGCTGTCCGCGACCCTCGATCGGGCACGTATCGCGCAGCTGGAATGGGCGGCCTATGGGTTGGAACGCAAGCAGGCGGTTCTGATGAGTATCGGGACCGAGTTGATGTCCCGCGCCGAAGAGTTGGGGCGGTTGTTGTCGCGAGAAGAGGGGAAGCCGTTTGCCGAGGGCAAGGGCGAGGTTTACCGCGCGGGGCAGTTCTTTACGTATTATGCGGCGGAATGCCTGCGCCAGATCGGTGAAAACGCGGACAGCGTACGTGAGGGCGTCGAAATCGACGTGCGCCGCGAACCGGTCGGGGTTGTCGCGGTAATCTCTCCTTGGAATTTCCCGACAGCTACGGCCGCATGGAAGATCGCACCGGCCTTGTGTTATGGGAACGCCGTAGTGTGGAAGCCGGCCAACCTGACCCCGGCCTCAGCCGTGGCGTTGACTGAGATCATTGAGCGTCAGGACATTCCCAAGGGTCTTTTCAGTTTGGTCATGGGATCAGGCGGCGCAATCGGACAAAGACTGGTTGAGAGCCCTCAGGTGGATGCGATTTCGTTCACCGGATCGGTGCCCGTCGGCAAGGGCATTGCCGCAGCAGCCATCCAGAACCTGACCAAGGTGCAGATGGAGATGGGCTCCAAAAACGCGTTGGCCGTGATGGATGACGCGGATCTGGATCTGGCGGTGTCACTTGCGCTGGGCGGAGCTTTTGGCGGCACCGGGCAGAAATGCACCGCCTCTTCGCGGTTGGTGGTCCA